>JBBQHV010000116.1:0-6454 GCA_038324295.1 Chthoniobacterales bacterium | reverse complement strand
TCAACTGAATCGCGTCGTCAAACTCGGCCCCGCTCCCGCGCACCTGCTTTTTGCGCAGCCAGTCGATCGTCACGTTCATCACGATGCGATAGATCCAGGTGTAAAAGGAAGACTGGCCGCGGAAGCGCGCGATCGATTTCCACGCTTTCACGAAGCTGTCCTGAGTCAGATCCCAGGCGTCCTGCTCGTTATGCACCATGTTGTAGATCATGCTGAAAATCCGGGTTCGGAACCGACTAACGAGTTGGTCGAAGGCCTCGGAATCGCCCGCCTGGGCTTGCCGCACCAGGTCGAGTTCCGGGACATCGGCCTCAGCCGGAGTCGCTTCCCTATGCATGGTTTGACGGGGGAGCGCCCGATTCATTCAACGGCTAAAGGCTGCCGTAGCGGCGCAGCCATTCGCCGCGAAATTCGCCCATCAGGAGAATGATCCCGTCGCGCACCTGGAAAAGCCGCTGTTGCAGGGCGGCGTGCTGTTCGCGCGTGACCGATTTCTCCTTCGCGAGCTGCGCGGCGGCCTCCATCGCGACCGTGATCGCTTTCAAGGAGCGCTTCAAATAAGCGATCGTCATTCCCAGTTCCTCGCCTTCGTCATCGCTCAGCGCGGCGGCCAGTTTGGCGGCGGCGAGGGCCGCGTGAGTCGCGAGCTTGACCGCGGCCGGATCGTTTTGCAGGGCGGCGCTCGAATCGAAAAGCCGATCGATCCAGATCGTTAGGTTAAAAGAGGCCCGGTAAAGGACGTGCTGCTCAAAAGTCTCCGAGCAATCGCCGATCAGTTCGGCTGCGGCACGCTCGTCCTCGTCCTCTTCTTCGCCCAGATCCTCCTGCTCGTGCCATTCGCTCGCGATTTCGTCGGCCGTATTCGCCCAACCCATCTCGCGGGCGACGATCTCATCGCGGTTCGGATCGTCGATATACTTCTCGAGCAGCTCCATGTATTTCTCCGTCTTCTGATCCTGCTGCTGGAGAAAACGCTCCCACTCGTATTCATCCCAAGCCCGGTCTGAGTCGTGCTCGGCCATGTTTCCTTTTAAGGCAGCTTGAGAGGCTGCGCAAAAATTTTCGGGCGGTCCGCGTAACGCTTTTGCCGGCTCGGTCCTTCGGAATTAGGCTCTTCGCGCCATGACTGAAGCCGAACAGGAAGAGCAGTTCTATCGCGACACGGAGAGCGTTGCCTTTCGGAAAATCGACGACCACCAGCTCGCGCTCCTGGAGCCGTTAGGCAAACGCCGCACCGCGCGACGGGGCGAGATGATTTTTCGCGCCGGCCAGCGCGATCTGCCCTTCGCCGTGATTCTGCGCGGGGAAGCGGAAGTCTACGAAGCGCGTGAAGGCACCGAGCAAATTCTGGCCACGGCGCACGCGCGCGATTTCATCGGCGACGTCGCCATGCTGCAGGGGACTTCGGCCCTCGCCAGTGCGCGGGTGAAATCCGAGGAGGCCGAGCTGCTCGAAGTGCCGGCACAGGAACTCCGTCGCGCGCTCGCCGAGTTGCCCGGTCTGGGCGAGCCGATCGTGAATGCCTTCATCATGCGGCGGCAGCGGCTGCAGCGGGATCAGGATTTCGCCGGACTCCGGATTCTTTCGCCGGTCGACAACCATGAGGGACGACATCTGCACGATTTCCTGACGAAGAATCACGTGCCCCATCGGCTTATCGAAGCCGAAACGGAGCCGGGCCGCGCCCTCGCCGAGCGCTATCATCTCGCGACCCGTGACCTGCCGGCTCTCATCACTTCGAGCGGCACTCGCCTGCGTAAACCGTCCTTGCGCGAAGTCGCGCAGGAAGCCGGGCTGCTCCGTCCGCTCGCACAAGGGGACGAGAGGGAAATCTACAAAGACCTGACGATCGTAGGCGCTGGACCGGCCGGGCTGGCGGCCGCGGTTTATGCGGCTTCGGAAGGCTTGGAGACGGTGGTCCTGGAAAGCTACGCGCCCGGCGGCCAGGCTGGTTCGTCGTCGTTGATCGAGAATTTCTTTGGATTTCCCACCGGGATCAGCGGCGGCGATCTCACGTACCTGGCGCAACTCCAGGCCTACCGTTTCGGCGCGAAATTTTCGACACCGGCGGCGGCGCTCACCTTGGATTTCGAGGACGGCGCGGAGTACCCCAACAGCCTGCAAATCGAAGGATGCCCGGCCACTTTGCACTCGAAGGCCGTCCTCATCGCGACGGGCGCGGATTACCGCCGGCTCGATGCGGAACGTCGCGAGGAATTCGAAGGCACCGGCGTTTACTACGCCGCGACCGCTTTCGAAGGCCAGCTCTGCCGCGGCTCGACCGTGATTGTCGCCGGCGCAGGAAACTCTGCCGGACAAGCAGCCATGTTTCTCTCCGTCGGCGCGGCCAAAGTGCTGCTCGTCGTGCGGGGTGACGACCTTGCGAAAAGCATGTCGGACTATCTCTCGAAGCGCGTCGTCGCCTGCAACAACATCGAAGTCCTCTACCAGACCGAGATTCGCAAAATGAGCGGCGGCAAATTTCTCGAGACGATCGAGCTGGAAAACCTCGCGACCAAAGAATGGCGCAAAGTCGAGACGCCCGCCGTCTTTTCCATGATCGGTGCGGAACCGTGCACCCGCTGGCTCCCGATGGAAATCGCGCGCGACGAGAAGGGTTTCATCAAGACCGGCGCCGCGGTTGCCGACGCGCCGCTCTGGCAGAATCGCGGTCGCGCTCCCGGCCCGCTCGAGACGAGCCTGCCGGGAATTTTCGCCGCCGGCGACGTCCGCTCCGGTTCGGTCAAGCGCTGCGCCGCCGCCGTGGGTGAAGGCGGGATGGCGATCGCCGGCGTCCAGGCTGCCTTGGCCTAACGAGTGGTAAACATGGGAAGACGCCTTCCGGCCAAGGATTCGCGCGCCGGCACTCTTTCCCGTCCGCCGCTTGCCCGCATGATGCAGCTGCACGCGCAGCTTCAGGCCCGCTCTTTTCCCAACTGCCGCCGGCTCGCCGAGGAACTCGAAGTTTCGAGCAAGACGATCCAGCGCGATATCGATTTCATGCGCGACCGGCTCGGCCTGCCGATCGAATACGACCCGCTCCATCTCGGCTTCGTTTACACCGAGCCGGTCACCAGTTTTCCGACCATCGAAGTCTCGGAAGGCGAAGTCGTGGCCCTCTTCGTCGCGCAGAAAGCGCTCGAGCAATACAAAGGCACGCCCTTCGAAGCGCCGCTCCGCGCCGCCTTTCAAAAAATCGGCGACGGGCTCAAGGAAACGATCACGTTTTCCTGGAGCGAGCTCGATTCCGCCATCTCCTTTCGGAGCGCCGGCCGGAGCGCTTCCGACCTCGAGATTTTCGAGGCGATCAGCGGCGCCGTCCTCCGCTCGGAGGAGCTCGCCTTCGAATATCGCAAGCTGGGGGGCGCGCGCTTCGCGCCCCGCCGGGTGCGCCCGTATCACCTCGGCTGCGTCGAGAACCAGTGGTATCTCTTCGGCTTCGATCTCGAGCGCGAGCAGCTCCGCACTTTTGCGCTTCCGCGCATCCGCCACACCCGCGCCACCGGCACGCGCTTCAAACGGCCGGCTAATTTTTCCATCTCGAAATTTCTCAGCTCGAGCTTCGGAGTCTTCCAGGGCGGCGGAGAAACTCTAGTCCGCATCCGCTTCGACGCCTTCGCCGCGCAACTCGTGCGGGAACGAAAATGGCATCCGTCGCAGAAGATCGTCACCCTGCCTAACGAAGAGATCGAGCTGCGGCTAAATCTTGGCAGCCTCCAGGAAATCGAGCGCTGGATCCTGAGCTGGGGCGAGCACGCCCGCGTCCTCGCTCCGAAAACGCTCGCGATGCGGATGCGGCAGACCGCGGAAACTCTCGCCCGCGCCTACTCCTCGTAGCACTCGAGGTATTTGATTCCCGAGCCGGTGTTGAAAATCACAACGCGCTCGTCGGCGGCGATTTGGCCTAACGAGTGCAACTGCTTCAAAGCCGCGAAACAGGCCGCGCCCTCCGGCGCGACGAAGAGACCTTCCGCGGCGCCGACTTCGCGCGTCACGCGAATCATTTCCTCATCCGCGATCGCGATCGCGCCGCCGTTCGATTCGCGCAGGATGCGAAGCATGAGGAAATCGCCGACCGCTTTCGGGACGCGCAAGCCGGAGGCTTTCGTCTGGGCGTTGGGAAATTCAGTCGCCGCCTCCGCGCCCGCCTCGAATGCCCTAACGATGGGCGCGCAACCGGCCGCCTGGACCGAATACATCCGCGGCCGCTTTTTCCCGATCCAGCCGAGCGCTTCCATTTCGTCGAAGGCCTTCCACATCCCAATGAGTCCGGTGCCGCCGCCGGTCGGATAAAGAATCGCATCCGGCAGTTGCCAGTCACTTTCCTCGGCCAGCTCGTAGCCGAGCGTTTTCTTTCCTTCGACCCGATACGGCTCCTTCAAAGTCGAAACATCCAACCAGCCTTCCGCTTCCTTGCGTCGCGCGATCTCCGCGCCACAATCGGTGATCAAGCCATCGATCAATGTGACGTGCGCGCCGAGCTCGCGGCACTCGATCACGTTCGCGCGCGGCGTGTCGCTCGGCATGAAGATGTGCGCTTCAAGGCCGGCGCGCGCGGCATAAGCGGCGAGAGCGCCGCCGGCGTTGCCCGCGCTCGGAACTGCCAGCTTTGTCGCGCCGAGATGTTTCGCCATCGAGACGGCGGTCGTCATGCCGCGGGCCTTAAAACTTTGGGTCGGGTTCTGCGCTTCGTCTTTTATCCAAAGATCGGCAAGCCCGATCGATCTCCCCCAGCTCTTCGCCGGCAACAAGGGCGTCCCGCCTTCGCCTAACGAGACTGGCTCGACCTCCGCGGGGAGCGGCAGGACTTCGCGATAACGCCAGAGCGATTTGCCGCGGGTGGCCAATTTTTCGCGCGTCAAAACTCGGCCGACCGCTTTCAGATCATATTCGGCGAAGAGCGGTTTGCCGCAGGCTGTGCAGAGATTTTGCAACTGGGTTGCAGGATGCTCGAGCCCGCAGGCCGTGCAGCGGAGATTCGTTAGGGACATGGTCCACAGATTTCGCCCGTAACGACGCCGAAGGCGAGGCCGGGCTTTCAAATTTTCACAGATTCACAAAACTTGAAACTCGCTTCCTCTGATCTGTGTAAATCTGTGTAATCTGTGGACCACTCATCCGGAATGACCGAAGCCGCCGCCATCCGCCGCCCCTGGTATCGCCCGTCGCTCACGACGCAGATCTTCATCGGCCTCATCGTGGGCGGATTCATCGGCTGGATCCGGCCGGACTGGGGCAACGCCGTCTATTTCCTCCGCGACATTTTTCTTAACCTGATCAAGTCGATCATCGCGCCGTTGGTTTTCTCGACGCTAGTGGTCGGGATCGCAGGCGGCGGCGACCTGAAAAAGGTCGGACGGATGGGCCTGAAGGCGCTGGTCTATTTCGAAATCGTGACCACGGCCGCGCTCGCCATCGGGCTGGCGGTTGTCAATTTCACCAAGCCCGGGGTCGGCGTCGTCCTCGCCGCGTCCGACACCGCGATCGCGCAACAGATCGGGCATTCGCATCCGAAGACGCTGATCGAGACGATCGTGCACGCCTTTCCGGCGAGCGTGGTGGAAGCGATGGTGCACGGCGACGTCCTCCAGATTGTGGCTTTCGCGGTGCTCTTTGCGATGGCGGTTTCAGCCGTCGGGGAAAAGGGAAAACCGATCCTGCGCGGGATGGAAAGTCTTTCGCAGGTCATGTTCAAGTTCACCAACTACGTCATGATGTTCGCGCCCATCGGGGTGGGCGCGGCGATGGCGCACACCGTCGCGACGCAAGGCCTCGGCGTCCTCGCGAATCTCGGGAATCTCATTCTCTCGCTCTATCTCGGGCTCGCGCTTTTCATCGTATTCGTCTTTGGCACCGTCATGCTGATTGCACGCGTGCCGCTGCGACAATTCGTTAGGGCGGTGCGCGAGCCGGCCACGATCGCTTTCGCCACGACGAGCAGCGAATCGGCCCTGCCCAAAGCGATGGAAGCGATGGAACGCTTCGGCGTGCCGCGGAGGATCGTCGCCTTCGTCATGCCGACCGGTTATTCCTTTAACCTCGACGGCTCGACCCTCTATCTCGCGCTCGCTTCGGTCTTCGTCGCACAGGCGGCGGAGGCGACGACCGGACATCATCTCGGCCTCACCCAGCAGATTGTCATGATGCTGACCCTGATCGTTTCCTCGAAAGGCGTGGCCGCGGTCCCGCGGGCGTCGTTAGTCATTTTGCTCGCGACTTTGAACACCTTCCTCCCCTCCGGGCTCGGGCCGATCGGGGTGGCGGTTATTTTCGGCGTCGATGAGCTGATGGATATGGGACGGACCTGCGTGAATCTGATCGGCAATTGTCTCGCGACCGTGGTGGTCGCGCGTTGGGAAGGAGAATTCAACGACAAACGCGCGAAGATTTTCGGGACGGCGGAGGAAGCGGAGCTGGATTTGCGGGAAGGCGACGTGGCTTTCGCCGAAGCGGT
>JBBQHV010000115.1:0-6478 GCA_038324295.1 Chthoniobacterales bacterium | reverse complement strand
TTCGTGACCAGTCTCGCCGCGAACGGCGTCATCGGCTCGGTTGGTTTTCTCAGCGGCTATTCTTTCGTGGCGAAGCCATTTCAAATCTCCGACCTGATCAATTGCGTCGACCAGATGATCGGCGACGACGAGCCGGTGCGGAAATCCGCCTGACGAGTTCCTTTCACTTGTCGGAACCGGAACGTCGGCGAGTTTCCCGCCATGGTCCCGGCGACATCAGTGAAGGAAGCATTGCAACGCACCGCGCCCGCAGATGCGCTGACGGTGCAAGGTTGGGTGCGCACCCGGCGCGATTCGAAGGAGTTCTCGTTCGTTGAACTCAACGACGGCTCCTGCCTGCGGAATCTCCAAATCATCGCGCGGAATACGCTGCCCAATTACGAAGCCGTCCAGCGCCTCATCACCGGTGCTTCGATTCGCGCGCGCGGACCGCTCGTTGCCTCGCAAGGGAAAGGCCAGAGCTGGGAACTGGTCGCCGACGAAATTGAGATCGTGGGCGCGTCCGACGAGACGTATCCGCTCCAGAAAAAGGGACACACGCCGGAATTTCTCCGTGAGATCTCGCACCTGCGGCCGCGCTCGAATTTGTTCGGTTGCGTCTTCCGCGTGCGCAGCCGGCTCGCCTTCGCCGTGCACCAATTTTTCCAGGAACGCGGCTTCGTTTACGTGCACACGCCGATCATCACCGGGAGCGACTGCGAAGGTGCGGGCGAGCTCTTCCGCGTCACTACCTTCGATCCACAAAACGCGCCGGTTTTGCCTAATAACGGCGGCGTCGACTACGCGCAGGATTTCTTCGCACGGCGCACTTATCTCACCGTCAGCGGCCAGCTCGAGGCCGAGGCGTTCGCCTGCGCGCTTTCCAAAGTTTACACCTTTGGCCCCACCTTCCGGGCGGAGAACTCCAACACTTCGCGGCATGCCAACGAATTCTGGATGATCGAGCCGGAGATGGCCTTTTGCGACCTCGCGGGCGACATGGATCTCGCCGAGGAGATGGTGAAATACCTCGTGCACGACATCCGCGAAAACTGCGCGGAGGACCTCGGCCTTTTCGCCAAGTTCGTCGACAAGGAGCTGCTCGCGCGGCTCGAGTTCGTGGTCGAGCGGCCCTTCCAGCGAATCAGCTACGAAGAGGCGATCCAGCTCCTCCTCGAAAGCGGCGAGAAGTTCGAGTTCCCGGTCGAGTACGGCCTCAACCTTCAGTCGGAACACGAGCGTTGGCTCACTGAAAAACACTGCAAGTGCCCGGTCACGGTTTTCAATTACCCGAAGGAAATCAAACCCTTCTACATGCGCCTGAACGACGACGAGCGCACGGTCACGGCGATGGACCTGCTCGTCCCGGGCATCGGCGAAATCGTCGGCGGCAGCCAGCGCGAAGAACGGCTCGACGTGCTCGAGGAAAACATTCGCCGGCACAAGATGGATCCCGCCGATTACAAATGGTATCTCGACCTACGCCGCTTCGGCACCGTGCCGCACGCGGGCTTCGGGTTGGGTTTTGAGCGCATGCTCATGTTCGTGACCGGCGTGGCGAACATCCGCGACGTCATCCCCTTCGCGCGCACGCCGGGGAGCGCAGAGTTTTAGGATCGCGTTCCGCGATCCGCCCGGAGGGACGTGCTTCCGCAACCGCTTCACCCCGGAGCCGCGCGGAATTCTGATTGTCGCGGAGAGGCTCCGCTCGCAGATTAGGGTTGTGGCCAGCGCGCGCGAGCCCGCCCAAAAAGTCGAGATCGCTCATGTGCTCTCGATGGATCTGGTTGGCTATTCCCTGCTCCTCATTACTGAGCAGACTCGCCTGATGGGTGAGCTGACGAGCGTAGTGAAAACCTCGGAGCACTTTCGCGAGGCCAATGCGCAGGGAAAACTGATACGCATCCCGACAGGTGACGGGATGAGCCTCGTCTTTTTCGACGATCCGCAAGCCCCGATCGAGTGCGCCACGGAAGTTGCCGCCGCCCTCAAAAGTTATCCCGATATCCGGCTGCGCATGGGAATTCACAGCGGGCCGGTCAATGAAGTCGTCGATGTGAGCGATCGTTCCAACCTCGCCGGGGCCGGGCTGGACATGGCCCAACGGGTGATGGATTGCGGCGATGCCGGACACATTCTTCTCTCGCGACATGTGGCCGACGATCTCGTTCCCTTTCCGCGCTGGCATCCGCACCTGCACGATCTCGGTGAGTGCGAGGTGAAGCACGGCCGCAAAATTGGGCTGGTGAATTTTTACACGGACGAGATCGGCAACGCCGCCGCGCCCGCGAAGTGCGGTAGTCGGAGCGGGGTCGTCCCAGACGCAATCGAAACATCGGGCGAGTCGCGCCGTCGTTGGTCAAAACTCTCGCTCGTCGGCGGGACAGCGCTGTTCGTCATCGTCCTCGCAATTGGAGCTCTCCTATTCCTCCGATCCAAAACCTTGCAATCGTGGAGAGAAGCAGGCGCCACCTCCGCCGGAAGTCGATCGATTGCCGTGCTCCCATTTGAAAACACGAGTAACGATCCCAGCGCCGAATACCTCTCAGAAGGAATCTCCGAGGCCTTGATCAACAGCCTGACCGAGTTGCAGCAGTTGCGCGTCATCGCCCGCTCGACCGCTTTTCGTTACAAGGGCAAGGATGCCGATCCCCGGCGGGTTGGCCGCGAGTTGCACGTCGCCGCGGTGCTGACCGGAAAAGTCCGGCAGATGCAGGATGCCCTCAGCGTCCAGGTGGATTTGGTCGACACCAACACCGGCCAGCAACTTTGGGGCGAAGCCTACGACCGCAAGATCTCGGACGTGATTGCGGTGAAACAAGCGATCGCGCGAGAAGTGACGCAGAAATTAAAGCTCAAGCTCTCGGGCCGGGAAGAGCACCGGCTCGTGAAACGCGACAGCACCGACGCGGAGGCCTACCGCTTTTATTTGCGCGGGCGATACCTTTGGAACAAGCGCACGCCGGACGGACTCCGAGAGGCGATTGAAGAATTCCAGCAGGCGATCGCGCGCGATCCAAAATTTGCCCCCGGCTATGTCGGCCTGGCCGACGCTTACCTCTTGATCCAGCAGTATGTCGGGGTCCGTTCGAGTGAAGCCTTGCCCAAGGCGCGGGCGGCGGCAGACCAGGCCCTTCAGCTCGATGATTCGCTGGCTGAAGCGCATGCTTCCTCGGCCCTGGTCTACCAATTCGATTGGCAATGGGCGCAAGCCGAGCGGGAATATCAGCGCGCCATCACCCTGAACGACAATTACGCGACGGCGCACCACTGGTTCTGCAGTTACCTCGCCGTAAAAGGGCGATGGGACGATGCCCTCCGGGAAATCAGGCGCGCGCAGGACCTCGATCCGCTTTCCTCCATTATCAACGCCAATTTCGTCATCATCTATCTGGCCAAAGGGCAGACCGACGCGGCGCTCGCGCAGTGCCAGCAAATCCTCGCGCTCGATCCGAACCACGTCTCGGGCCACGATTGGTTAGGCTGGGTCTATTGTCAGCAAGGGAAGCTGGCCGAGTCGTTGCAGGAGCGCGAGAAAGTGGTCGAGTTGTCACAACGTGCGCCGCCGTTTTTGGGTGGCGTGGGTTACCTCTATGCGTTGATGGGCCGCCGCGACGAGGCGCTCGCGATCCTCAAGGAACTCGAGGAGCGTTACGCCGAAGGCGAGACGCCCGGCCAACACCTGGCCGCGATCTGTGATGCGCTCGGCGATTCGGACCAGGCTTTTGCCTGGCTGGAGAAAGACTTCGAGCAACACAGCGCGGAATTGCAGTTCACGACCTGGCGGGTGCAATTTCGCCACATCCGCACCGACCCACGCTACGCCGACTTGATCCGGCGGATGGGAATTGTTCGCTGACCTCCGCGAACTCGGATCATGAAACTGGACTCGCCGCGGTATGTCCTTCCCGGGGGCATCAGCCCATGCGCCGCTGTTTCTTTAACTCGGAGGTCTTGGCCACGGACAGGAACTCGTAGAAGCCGTGCAGGCGCGCGAAGTAATAGCCTTCCCGCCCGTCGAGGAATCCGCGCTGCCAAATGTAAACGTAAAGGAAGCGCAGGAGCGGCCGGAAGGGTAACCGTTGTGAGAGCTGCTTGAGCTTGCGGCGTTGCGCGACGCGGGCGCTTTGTAGATGGCTTTGCCCGAGTTGCTCGGCGACCGCGACGCGCGCTTCCCAGTTCGAATAGCGGTTGTGCTTCTCGACAAAAACTTCCACGGAAGGAAAGGCGTAATGATCCAGCTCGCAGCGCAGTCGCCCGGTCGGTCCCTGCACGATGACGTGTTCGTGCACCTCGTTATCGCCGCTCCCCGTCTCCGCCTCGGTTAGCTTCTCGTAACGCCCTAACGAGTGCCGGAAGAGGCGCAAATTCCAATTCGGATAATAGGCATGCTGGAGCCAGCGTCCCATGAACATGAAACGCCGGTTAATCCAATAACCAACCGTCGCGCCGGCCTCCGCGATCGCCTGCCGAAACTCCGCTTCCGCGCCGGCCGGGAGCACTTCGTCCGCGTCGAGGATGAAGACCCACTCATTGCGAAAGGGCAGATTTTCCAGCGCCCAATTTTTCTTCTTCGGCCAGGTGCCATTAAACTCGAACTGGACCACGCTCGCTCCCAGCTCCTCGGCCAGGCGAGGCGAGCCGTCCGTGCTCTGGGAATCGACCACAAAGACCTCGTCCGCCCAGTCCACAGAGCCCAGGCAGCGGGGCAGATTGACCGCTTCGTTCCGGATCGGGACGAGCACCGAGACAGGCACAGGAGTGAGATTCTTAGCCACCGTTACTAGTTTAGCCTAGCCGTCTTCGAACGCGTCCGCGATCCTCGTTGCCGCGAAGAAACCTGCAGGAATCGGGGCGCCCCAGCGCGCCGCTCTCCTCGCCTAACCAAGGACAATGAACTTCCGCCCGGGCACAGTTTTCGCTCAGATGAGAAACAGCGATCAAAGCCACGGATGCAAACCCTTACTCGGATGGATATGATCGGCCAGGAAGGGCCTTCTGCGCTCGTACTCTCCCAAAGTAAACCCAATCGCACGGCCGGCAGCGGCGCCTGATATCGAGCAACATTCCTGGCCCTTTCCTGTCGTGAAACGCATCACCTTCGACGAAAACTGGCCGCCATCGTGGAAGTCATCCTACTTCTACGATCTCGAGGAGGTTTACGGGCCCACCACGCATCTCGGTTACGCCTATGCTTACAAAAAGCGACGCAACGAGACGATTCGTCTTCTCACTGAGGTGCTGCGACCGGGCGCGCGCGTCCTCGATGTCGCCGCCGCCCAGGGAAATTTTTCCCTCGCCCTCGCCGAGATGGGTTACGACGTCACCTGGAACGATCGCCGGGCCGATCTGGCCGATTACGTCCGGCTCAAATACGATCGAGGCGCGATCCAGTATGTTCCAGGCGACGCTTTCGAGATCGAACCGCCGCACCTCTTCGACGCGGCCTTGATCGCGGAAATCATCGAGCACACCGCCCATCCCGACCAATTCCTCACCCGGATCGCGGGCCTCGTTAGGCCAGGTGGTTACGTCATCATGACCACGCCTAACGGCGCCTACTTTCGCAATCATCTGCCCAAATTTTCCGAATGTTCCGACCCGACGATTTATGAAGAAGATCAGTTCCAACCCGATTCTGACGGGCACATTTTTCTCCTCCACCCCGAGGAGATCGAGCCGCTGGGAGCCAGCGCCGGTCTCGTGCTCGAGCGTTTTTCCCTTATGACGAATCCTTTCACCACCGGACATATGAAAACGCGCTGGCTCCTCCGGGCCACGCCCCAGGGGTTGGTGCAACGGGTCGAACGCTGGACGGCCCAACTGCCCAAGCCCTGGACGCGACGCGTCCTGACCCAGATCGTGGCCCGTTTCCGCAAACCGGCCTGACCGCTCTCCCCTGTAGACGTTTCGCTCTGCGAAACGCGAGAAAACGCATCCGCCACCCGCCTGCGGCTGGTAAATCCGGGCTCGCGTTTCGCAGAGCGAAACGTCTACAGCGTGCGCTCGTTAGGCGGGGCGCTCTATATTGCGCAGCCGCAAGACCCGACACGGATTCCCCGCTGCCACGACGTCGTCAGGCAGATCCCGGGTCACGACCGAACACGCTCCCACGATGGCCCGCGCCCCAATCGTCACCCCCGGCATCACGAAAGCCCGCGCCCCGACAAACGCGTCCTCACCGATGGTAATTTTCGCGACCACGAGCGGGAAGGCCGGGCTCGCAAAATCGTGGCTCCCCGTGCTCAGGTAAGCCTCCTGCGCCACCACCGCGCGCGCCCCGATTTCGATTTCGCCTAACGTGTAAGCGTTGGCCCGATCGCCGAGGCAGGCGCGATCATGCAGGGTCAGATTCCATGGAATCGCGATCCGCGCCCGCTGATGCACGAAGGGCGTTCCGAAAATTTTTGCTTCGAAGGCGCGCAACCAAAAAAGCCGCCAGGCGTTCGCCGGTTTCGGTGTCCAGGCACAAAAAACCGCCCAGCAAAATTCCCAAAGC
>JBBQHV010000114.1:0-6479 GCA_038324295.1 Chthoniobacterales bacterium | reverse complement strand
GATGTGCGACTTGAAAAATCGGGGTGACAGGATTCGAACCTGCGACCTGTCGCCGCGGCGACCGCTTTTACTGCTCGATCTGATCGAGTTGCTCACGGCCACGACCGGTTTTGAAATAGCGCTCGCGAGCCATGGCGACCGCTCGAGTTGGGAACTCCTCTTTGTAAACCAGTTTCCGAGGCAAGCCGTGTTTGGTTGCGGGTGATTCCCCAGCGTTGTGGCGGCGCAGCCGATCTGCCAAGTCCTCACATGAACCCACATACCGCCGCCCCGTCCTGCCGCTTCTCAAGACGTAAACATAGAACATCGGTAACAAAAAACTCGGGGTGACAGGATTCGAACCTGCGACCTCGTGGTCCCAAACCACGCGCTCTACCAAGCTAAGCTACACCCCGAGAAATTTAACGCTCATAGCACAAGAGTAGCGGAAACGCATATGAACTTTGGGGGAGCGACCTGTCGCCGCGGCGACCGCTCTACCAAGCTAAGCTACACCCCGTGTTCCACGCCGTATAACACGAGAGAGGAGCAAGCGCCAAAATCATTCCTTGGCTTCCAGCCTGGCTGATTGAATAGTGAGCCGCAGATCGCCAGAGCAAACGCGTGGCCTGGTTCGAGTGCGGAAGGTTAAAACTTTGAATCTGAAAATTTTGCTCGCCCTGAGCGTGTCTTGGCTCCTTATCGCAGCCGCAGCTTTTTCGCAGGCGCCGGCCACTCCCGACAACCCTTCAGAGCAAGCCGCCCTAACGAAGCAAGCCGCCGCGGCGGGTCCCGCTGCCTCGCCTGCTCCGACGGTCGCGGTCGAGCCGCCTTCGCTCATCCCGGCGAACATCCTGCCCGGCGCCAACTCCGAAGCGCTTCCGCAGATGCCGTCCGCGCCGGAGCTGGAAAAACTCAACGAACTTTTCAAGCGAACCACGCTCGGGAAAACGGCCGACGAACATCGCCTCCATGTGCAAATGGCCGCGCTCGAAGTCGGCATTCGCAATGATGAAGACCTGCACGCGCTCAAGGCGGTGGCGTTTCAGGCCCCGACCGATCTCGAGCGGCGGGATCGGCTCAAGACCTATTATCAAGCCTACTACGCGAAGCTGCAGGCGCGCGCCGGAACACCCGACCTGAAGGATTATCTCAAGACGCAGCAAGCGGTGCACGAGTTGCTCCTCTTGCAGCCGCGCACCCGCCACGAGATGGATGAGGCGGAGGCGGCAACGCTGGCTCAGACGATTGCCGGGACGGCCGCCGGGGCGCTGCCCGCCCCCTCGCAGGCGCCGGTGAACGACATTCTGCCGAATAACTAGAGCAACTGCCAAATGAACATTCCGGCTGTTGCGCACTCGTGCGCCCTGCTCAGTGGAGAAGGTCCGCTGAGGACAGCGGACGTTACAACCGAGAGCGCCGGAAATGATTTTCGGCAATCGCTCTAGTGAGTCGTAATCGAGGGAACTGCGCGCGCTTCCGCCGCTTCATTTGCCCGGCCGGGTGAGTGCAGCTAAAATTGCCGGACCCAAACGGCGCGTTCGTCTAGTGGTTAGGACACAGCCCTCTCAAGGCTGGTGCACGGGTTCGATCCCCGTACGCGCTGCCAACTTCCCCTCCGCCCAATCCTTCTCTTGCTCCTAATCGTGCTCGTGCTTGACCATCTCGGCGGCCGGGGTCACCGCCCCCGGCTACAACCACGTCAGGGCACAACCTTCTCGTTAGGCTGAATCCCGCGCCTGGTCGTTAGGTAAACCGCAAAACTTCCCAGCCAATGACCGCCTTCGTAGTGTGCGCCGGTCACCGCCGCGAGCCCCGCACGCTTGTGCGCTTCGGCCGCCGCCTGCAGGGCCGGGCGGCGCGGATCGTCCGCCGGCAGATCGGACAGGATTCCTTCCAACATCCAGGCGCGGCTCAGGTTCAGCCCATCGAGATGCGCCAGCTTGGGATCGCTCGGGTCCGGCGAAACCGCCACCGGCAGCCAGCTGTCGTTAGGCTGGGGCGGAATCTGGGGAAGAAATTCGCGCAGCCATTGCGCGAATTCTTTCGACGGCAGCACCCGCCGCATCACATCGGCTTCGCCCAGACAGGGCGAAAGAAAGTCTTCCCCGGACGGTTCGTAGGCGAGCGGGCCGTTCCGATCGGCGAGAAAAAACTTCTTCGCGGAATCGGTCGCCAGCTTGGCGAAGGCCACGTCGCCTTTGCCGCGCGCGTAATCAAGCATGAGCCCGAGCGCGAAGGCCGTCTGATCGTGTTCCCCGATCCGCACCGGATGGGAGAGTTTTGGCAACCACGTCGTTAGGCGTTGGACCGCCGCTTCCTCGAGCGGACGCAGATTGGCGGAGAGCTGGCGCGCGTCCGGATCATCCCACTCGCGCAATTCCGCCGCCAGTTGCAAGAGCCAGGCGAGCCCGTAAGGACGTTCGAAACTGGCCCGGCCTTTGCCCTTCAGATATTCGACCTCCTGCGTGATGTGCGCAGTCGTCAGGCTTTGCTTCAGCGCAATGCGCGCCTCCGCGGTGAAGGGCGCTTCGGGAAAAGTGCGCGCGAGGCGGACGAGCAGCCAATGGCCGTGGACCGAAGAATGCCAGTCGTAACAGCCGCAAAAAGCCGGGGTCAGTTCGTGCGGCGGGGCCACGTCTGCATCGCTGTTCAGCACATGGCTGATGTGATTTGGATATTCCTTGTGCACGCAGGCGAGCGCGAGCCGGGCAAAACGATCTGCGGCCTGCGCATCGAAAGCCGGCGCCGGATTTTCCGCGGCGAGGGAGCCGAGAGGAAGCGAACAAACAAGAGCGGCAATAATCTTCTTCATTTCCCGCAATGGTAGCATCACTCTGCCGCAGCCTCCGCACCTGCGCATGAATCACCGCGAAAATTCTCCGCCTCGAATTTATCGAATAGTCCGGTGCGCGCTCTGCCTGCTGGCGCTGCTCGAGATATCTTCCTGCCGGCCGCTCTTTCATCGCCAGGTCTCGGGAATCGCACTTTCGGTGGAAGGCCGGGCGGAGCGGGTCCGCGATGGATCGAAAGTTGGCCTAACGACGGGCGGTTACTTTCGCTCCGGCGACAAAATCAGCGCCTCCACCCAGAGCCGGGTCGACCTGATGCTCCTTCCCGGAGTCCTCGTCGAGCTGGGCGCGGAGAGCGAGATGAAGATCGAGCGACTCCAGCTCACCCGCGACGGAGACGAAAGCCTCCAGCCGATGACCGCGCGCGAAGCGCATATCCGGCTCGAACGGGGACGGCTCGTCGCTTCCGTCGGCCTCGCCCCGACTGAGTCATTGCTCGTCGTGGAAACGCCCGCCGGCAGCTTCGCGGCAGGTCCGGATCGGACCCTCCTGATCGAGGTCAACGGCGCCAAAGCGCGGACCATGTGCCTGCGCGGTAAAGCAACATTCCGTCCCACCGGCGGCGCTCAGGAGCTCACGATTCCAGCGGGATTTTTCGCTGAATTGCCGCTCAACCCCGGCGCTCCGCTGCGAACGGCCGCAAGCGCCGGCGCGGAAGTGCAAGCGGAAGTGCCGGCCATCCTGAATGTGGAGAAGCGCCTTCTCCGTCTTCAGAAGGAGCACGGTTCGTCCTTTCATCCCTGATAAAGGCGACCTCCGCGGGCTCAAAAAGAACCTCATCCGAGCCTGGAAAAATTCTTGCCTGAAAATGTGGGGGGCCTATAATCCGCGCCGTACACAAAATATTATGAAAACAAAATCTCCCAGGACCTGGCTCACCGCCCTGGTCGTTCTCTTCACCGTCGGCCTCTTCATCACCGTCACCGGGTGGCTCCTGGCCTCTCCTTCGGATGAGATCAGCCGGGCGGTTGTGGCCGGCGGCAGGAATAACGTCAAGGCCGCCAACGCGGATCAATTCATCAATGCCTTCTCTTCCGTGCTCGTGGGAGTGGATGAGAGCGAATCCGCCTCCTATGTCGCGGCGGCGAAAAAATTGCGGCCCGATCTTTCCGCGCGGATCACAGCCACTGCGGCTGAGGTCGATAGCGCGCTGGCCGATCCGAACACGGATGATGCGGAGCGTGTTTCCCGGCATCGCCGTCGGGTCCGTATCTGCTGCGACGGACACCAGTTTTCGCTCCCTCCGAAAAAGGCGCGGCACTATCTGGCGACGCATCCGGAATGCAGCCGCGGCCCCTGCTCGGGTCAGATCACTCCTACGCCGCACGCTTGATCGCCTGCTCGCGGCCGATCCCCTGCTCGATCAAGGGGCTGAAGATATGCGGTCAATACCCTTGGCCGCTGCTTTGAAAAGTCTCTAGAAGGAACGGTTGCGCGGTGCAAATCATCCTCACTTCCGCGCGCCGCGATTTGACCCTTTTGCCTAACGAATCCGCCGGTCGCAGTCCGCAGGCCGAGAGTTGGCGACATTGCGCCGTTCTCCTGGCTGTAATCCTCAGCCTTCTCGCCCGCATCGCCGCGGCGGATGATCGCGGCGACGCGAACCTGCCGCTGCCGGCCACTCCGGCCCTTCCCGTTAGTTTCCCCTGGTCGCCTACTCTGCGCACCTCCATCCAGACCATGAATGATGAGCTCATGCTCGCGAACCAGGAGTTGGCCCTCGTCACCGCCACGGCCCGCCGCGACGAGAACCAGGTTCTCACCGAGGCGGCCGAGAAAGCGCAGACCGATCCGATCGCGCTCGAAGAACCCGCTTTGCCCGCATCGGAGGCAGTCCAGCTCGCGCAAAGCGAGGAGTCCGCCACCCCGCGACGTCTGCGATATCATGTCGGGCTTACGGTTCGCGGCGTTTTTGACGACAACATCAACATCAGCCAGACGAATCGCGAAGAAGACTTCTACACAACGATTGAGGCGATGATCAATCTCGGCTTCGGCTCACCGGAGGGGAACTACATCGCGCTCACTTATTCGCCTAACGCCTATATCTTTGCCGACCATTCCGAGAACAACGCCCTTCAGCATCTCCTTACTCTGACCGGTCAGTATCGCTTCCCGCGCCTGACTCTCAGCCTCACTCAGGACGTCCAGATCCTCGATGGCACCGGACTCAACTCGCCCACCGGCATCGGGACGGATTTTACCCGCACGAATCTCGACGTCGCCGGCCGGACCCGTCTCAACATTTACACTACGCGGGTCGACGCCAACTATTCACTCACCGGCAAGACGTTCCTCACTGGCGGACTCAACTACAGCGTCTCGGACTACGACACCTTGATCAGCTCGTCGGTTATTTCGGCCAACGTCTATTTCAATTATACCTACAGCCCGAAGCTCTCGATCGGCCTGGGTGTGGTAGGCGGCTACGATGCGGTCGATGCGCCGAGCGACGACCAGACTTTCGAGCAGTTAAACGTCCGCGCCTCCTATGAGCTGACCGGCAAGGTGAGCGCGACCATTTCCGCTGGAGTCGAGTTTCGCCAGGTCGCGAACAGCGATGCGACCGATAACGGCTCGCCGGTTTTCGACGCCACGCTTTTCTATCAGCCGTTCGATGGAACGAGTCTCGCCCTCACCTTTTCCCGGCGCACCCTCAACTCCGCCACCCTCGCCGCGCAGGATTTCCATTCCACCAGTGTCATCTTCTCGGCCCGGCAGCGTTTTCTTCAACGTATCTTCATGGGGCTCAGCGTCGGCTACGAAAACTCTTCCTACTTCAGCACAACGAGCGGGATTGATTCCAACCGGAGCGACGATTATTATTTTGCCCAGGTTTCGCTGGATCTCAACGTGACCAACTTCTGGACGGTGGGGGTCTATTACTTTTACCGGGAGAGCGACAGTTCTTTCGACGCCTTTAGCTTTTATGACAACCAATTCGGTCTTCGCA
This sequence comes from Chthoniobacterales bacterium, assembly GCA_038324295.1. Taxonomy (GTDB): domain Bacteria; phylum Verrucomicrobiota; class Verrucomicrobiia; order Chthoniobacterales; family UBA10450; genus Palsa-1392. Next base: position 695 of record JBBQHV010000114.1, on the reverse strand, counting down.
CTTCGGTCCAATTTTAGTCTTGTAGCGGCGCTCTGTGAGCGTCGCCGCGCTGTAGCGGCGGTCTATGACCGTCGTGAGATGTGGCGACCTATGGCAGCCTCGACGCTCATAGAGCGCCGCTACAGCAGGATGCAGCGTCCGATCGAAGCGGCGACGGTCACAGACCGCCGCTACAGGTTGCCCTTTCTCGTTTTTCTTCTCCTTCTTCTCGCGCAATTCGCCTTCGGCCAATCCACCGTCTTCGACGCTCCCCGGCCACCGGCCGTCTCGGCGCCTTCCGCCGCCCCGGTTGCCGCGCCCGCCCAGGCTCCGGCCGCCCCCAGCGGCAGCAGCGAAGCGATCAGCGCTCCGAGCGGCTATGTCCTCAGCCCTAACGACCAGATCGCGATCGAGGTTTTCGGCGAAGACGACCTGCGAACCAATGGCCGCCTCAATTCCGAAGGCGACCTCAGCGTCCCCTTGCTCGGCGCAGTTCATCTCGGAGGCCTCACCCTTTCGCGGGCCACCTCCCGCCTGACCGAGCTTTACGGTCGCGACTATCTCGTTAACCCGAAGATCAGTGTCTCGCTCGTCGGTTACGCGAAGCGGCGTTTCACCGTCCTCGGGCAGGTCAATCGGCCCGGCAGTTATGAAATGCCGGAAGGCAATCCCGGCGGCATCGATCTGCTCGAAGCGGTCGCGATGGCCGGCGGTTA
>JBBQHV010000113.1:0-6491 GCA_038324295.1 Chthoniobacterales bacterium | reverse complement strand
CCTCTCCGCCACGATCACGCGCAAGCTCGGCCGGGTCGTCCCGGCGAATTTGCAAATCGACGCGCGCTGGGATGCGATCCGCGACGCGCGCGCAGCGGCCAAAAAGAGTGGTGAAAAGAATGCGCCTTCGCCCTCCGTCATGGTCGCCTGGGCCGTCGTGCGGGCGATGGAAAAGCACGCGCCGTTTCGCAGCCTCATGCTGGAGGACGACCGGATCGTGGAGAGCGAGGATTTCGATCTTGGCGTGGCCGTGGCGATGGACGGCGACCGCCTCGCCACCGCGGTCATCACGGAAGCCAACACTTTGGCCTGGCCGGATTTCGTCAAGCGTTACAACGAAACGATCGAGGCCACTCGCGGCGGCCGGCTCGATGCCATGAACGCGCCGGTCGTGATCAGCAGCCTCGGCGCCTTTGGGGTGCGGGCGGCGGCGCCGATCGTCGTCCCGCCGTCGGTCGGGACGCTCTTCGTTGGCTCCGCGCACAACGAGCTCTCGCCTAACGGAAAGAAAGCGCAGACCGTGGAAATGATTACGCTTTCCCTGACCTTCGATCACCGGGTCGTGAACGGCGCCGGCGCGGCCAACTTCGTGCACGAGATCAAAGAGCTGATCGAGCATTTCGAGATTCCGGAAGTCAGGCTTCCAGCCTGACTCGGCGGGCGGGCTTCCAGCCCGGCCCGAATGATCCGACCGCCTGGAAGGCCGTCGGCCGAGTCGGGCTAGAAGCCCGACTTCCCTAACAATCGTTGCGCCGCCGGGAAAATCAGCTCTTCCCAGCTCGCATAGGCTTTCGCTGTCGGATGCAATCCATCTCCGGCCACGAGCGAGGGATCGTCCCCCAACCTTTGGCTGAGCGGGAAAATATCGACCATCGTTAGGCCGTGCCGCTCCGCTTCCTCCGCGACGATGCCGTTGAACTCGATCAGACCCGCCCGGATGTCCCGCCCCCGCGCGTAAGTCGGCCCCGCCGGCGTCACGGAAAAATCGGGGATGTTGACCACGAGCAATCGCTTCTCGTTAGGCAAGACCTCCCGCATCTCGTCCATGATCCGAGCGAGACGCTCCCGAAAGGGCGCCGCCTCCACCCCCTGCACCCAGTCGTTCACCCCGAGCATGAGGGTTCCAAAATCGGGCCGGCTCGCGCGAAAAGGCGCCAGCTCGTGCGCGATCGCCTCCGCCGTCGTCCAGCCGGTGCGAGCCGGATTTACGACCAGCTCCACTTCCCGCCCGCTTTTCGTTAGGTGACGCGCCAGGAGCGAGGGCCACGACTCCGCCTCGGTCGCCCCTTCCCCGATGGAATAGGAGTCGCCCACCACCGCATAACGAATCGCTTTCGCTGCGCTGGCTTGTGCCTGCTCCGATTGGCGCGAGGAAAATTTCACGCCGCGCGAAAGGTCGTGCGCGCCGCCGTGAGTCGCTCGCTTTCCACCCGCTCGGCTTGTTCCGCCGCGCGGTTCTCGAGCTGCTGAAAATCGGTTTTTTGCAAGACCGGCGACGCTTCGCGAGCGGCCTCGAGCGCCCGCCAGAGCGCGCGCTTCCCCGTGATCCCGAGGTAGAGGCTTTCGAGCGACTGGAGCAAACGCAGCCCGGCGTCTTCGCCGGCGCTGAATCCGAGCTTGGCCCGGCCGAGCTTCTCCGCCATCCAGGCGCCGGCGTTGCGCAGGCTGCTCTCCTCAAAACCGAGCGCGCTCATCAGATTATGCAGCTGCTCGTGGTCGGCCTCCACCTCCGCCTGCAGCTTGGCGAAGAACGGCCCGAGCGCGTCGTCTTCATGCGTCTTGCTCAAGTGCTTAAGCAGATCGATCGCGCCGACGGCGGCCGCGTAATGGTCGCGCAAATAAATCTCGAGATCGTCCTGGCTTTGCTCGGCGGGCATATCGGTAAATCGTAATCGGATTTCCTTGCGAGGAAGGTTGTGGCGGTCGCTTGCGCGGGCGGCGGTCTGCGATTGCCTTAGGCAGTGCCAAGCGAGAACTGGGAACGGGCCATCATCCATCTCGACATGGATTGTTTCTATGCCGCGATCGAAGTGCGCGATCGACCGGAGCTGCGCGGTAAACCGGTCGGCGTGGGCGGGGCGCACGATCGCCGCGGCGTCCTCACGACCTGCAATTATGAGGCGCGGAAATTCGGCGTCCACTCGGCCATGCCGACTTTCATGGCCTTGCAGCGCTGCCCGAAGTTGATCGTTCTCCCGACGCGTTTTGACGTCTATCGACGCGAATCGGCCATCATCCGCGGGATCCTGCATCGCTTCACGCCCCTCGTCGAACCGCTCTCACTCGACGAAGCCTATCTCGACGTGAGCGCGCATCCGGGCGCTCCGGGGGCGCTCGCCCGGGTCATCCGCGATCTCATCTTTCGCAAAACCAAACTGACCGCCTCGGCCGGGATCGGGCCGAACAAACTCGTGGCCAAGATCGCGAGCGACCTGCAGAAACCGAATGGCCAATACGAAGTCGCGCCTAACGACGTCCCGGAAGTCATGGCCGCGCTCCCGGTGCGCAAGATTTGGGGGATCGGGGCCGTTACCGAACAGAAGCTGCAACAGCGCGGGATCACGACCTGCGGCCAGCTCCAACGCTATTCGCGGGTCGAGCTGCAAAATATTTTCGGCAAATTCGGGAGCGAGTTGTTCGATCTCTGCCGCGGGGTCGACGACCGGCCGGTCGAGCCGCATCGGGAAAGAAAATCGCTCAGCAACGAGGAAACCTTTTCGACCAATCTCGAAACCCTCGGCGCCTGCGAGGAAAAGCTGGAAGAGCTTTTCGCGGAATTGATGGCCGAGCTGGCGCAGAAGGAAAACGAGCGTGTGATCACGAAAATTTTCGTGAAGTTAAAGTTCGCCGATTTCACCCGCACCACGGTTGAGCGCGCCGGGATGTCGCCGTCGTTAGGCGAATATCGGCTACTGCTCACGGAAGCGTTTGCTCGCACCGGCAAAAGCGTCCGGCTGATGGGCGTGGGCGTGCGCTTCGCGCCACTGGAAAACGCGGAAGCGGCGCAGCTCTCGCTTCTGTAGAGGGTGTTCCGGAAGGCACTCCGTTGGTAATTTTTCCGCGCAAGCGGCAGCTTGCGTTCGAACTAAAGGTGACGCCAGGGTGCTCCGCTGGCATTCGGATTCTTTCCGGAGCTTCAATCAGCCAATACAGAAAAATATTATGGGACTCTTCAATACGTTAATGTCGAAAATCTTCGGCCACGCCTCTGCCGTTGGCTCGTCTGCCTCTACCGCCAGCGCCCCGGCTGGCCAACCGGCCAGTCAACCATCCCCACCCGCCGCACCGGTCGCGGCCCCGGCCAGCGCTGGCGCCACCACCATTCCCGCTCCTGCCGCCTCCTCCGTCGACGTCGCCGCCACCCTTGATGCGCTCGCGCAGAAAAATTCCGAGAAGCTCGATTGGAAGCATTCGATCGTCGACCTGATGAAGCTCGTGGGGATGGATAGCAGCCTCGCCGCGCGCAAAGAGCTCGCTCAGGATTTGCACTACACCGGCGACACGAACGATTCCGCTGCCATGAACATCTGGTTACACGCCGAAGTGATGAAAAAACTCGCCGCGAACGGCGCCAAGGTTCCTCAGGACCTGCTCAAGAAATAGTTCGCTTACTCGGCAAAATCTCGAGCCCGTTCCCGGTCTTTATCGGGAACGGGCTTTTCTCTAGGGAACATTGGGAAGCGGTCTGTGCGATCGCGACCCCCGCCCGGGAGAGGCGCGCTTGCCGCCAGGAAGCGCCGACCGCTTGGGAGGCATCGGCCGTTCGACCCGCCCAAGGCCGCCCAGCTTCCGCTGCTCTAAAGCGAGAAAATGTGGGACGGGCCTCTGCGCCCCGATAAGGAAGCGCTAACGCGGCGCAAACGACGCGACGAATTTGTCGAAACGCGGATCGCCGCGGAGCGAATCCCAGACGGGATCAACCCGAAGATACCCATAACTCAAATAACCCGGTCGGCTCATGAGTTGGCGAAGAAGCTCGAGCGCCAGATCCTTCTCGCCCGTCCGGGTGTAAACCTGCGCGAGGCCTTGCAGCACAAGGACGCCGTCGTAGGCGTCGCGCGAAACCGGCATCAGCTCCACCGCGCGCCGCGCTTCCTCGATCGCCAGCTCCTTTTTGCCGAGCCCGGCATCGACCTGGGCGAGGGCCGCGAGCGTCCGCGGGTCCTGCGGCTTGGTCGTTAGGCGGAGCTCGAAAATGCGGCGCGCCGCCGCGAAACTTTCCGTAGCTTTGCTCTCGTCGCCGCGAGCGCGCGCGATGATCGCTTCATACCAGGGCCGTGGATAGTAAAAGGTGAAATCGACCTCTTGAAAATTGCGCCGCGATGAGGCCGCAAGGGCGCGCCCCGCCGCCTCGTAGTCGTGGTCGACCAGGGCTACGAAAATGCGCAGCGCCGTTTCTCCGCCGCCGACGTCGAGATCGGGCGGAGCCTGCGCCAGAGCGTCGCGCAGAATCCCGATTTCGCCGGTGGCAGAAAACGGAATCGTCGCCTTGCGGAAATTAATAATCGGCGTGTCGAGACCGGCCGCGATGGCGCGTTCATATCCCTGCACCGCTTCGGCATAGTGGCGCAGCAGGATGGAGGTATCGACGAGCAGGTTGACCGCGTTTGGATTACGCGGATCGAGTTTCACCGCGGCGCGGAAATCTTTCTCCGCCGCCTGCCATTGCCCGCGGCGACGTTCGATGTAACCGGCGAGCACGTAAAACGCGGCGCTATTCGGCAGACCGGGGCGGGCCAGCGCGATTTCCTTTTGCGCACGATCGTAGTCGCGCAGGCAGCGAAAATAATGCCCGGCCATGGAAAGATGGGCTTCGGCCGAATCGGGTTGCAGCCGCAGCGCGGTCTCCGCGGCCGTCGCGGCCTGGGTGCAGCGCGCCGGTGTCGGATCGAGATCGAGAAAATAGAGGAGGTCGTGCGCACGCGCCGCGTAGGCATGGGCGAGGACAAACTTCGGGTCGCGCGCGATCGCTTCGTCGAGCAAACGCAAGGCTTCGAGAAAACTCGCCTTCGGATCCGAGGCGTCGAGGTAGCTGTCGATCAATTCTTTCGCCTGCAGATAAAGGTCGAACGCCATCAGGTCGAGGGTCGGCCGCTCTTCGATGTCCGCTCTTTCCTCGGGCGAAATGTGCGCCTGGAGCTGGGCCACGATGGCCTGCGCGATCCGGCTTTGAATCGCGAACGTATCGGAAAGATCGCCATCGAAAGTGTCGGCCCAGACTTGCTCGTCGCTCCGGGTATCGACGAGTTGCGCGCTCACCCGCAGCTGCTCGCGCCGGCGCTGAACCGAGCCCTGCAAGACATAGGCGACGCCGAGTTGCTGGCCGATCTCGCGCAGGTCGCGCGCGGCGTCGCTCTTGTATTGCTGCACGCTCGTGTGGCTGATGACCCGCAGGTCCGCCACCTTCGCCAGGTCGGTCAGGATTTGATCCTGCACTCCATCGGCAAAGAAGGCGTTCTCCCGTTCCGTGCTCAGGTTCTGGAATGGCAGAACCGCGATGCTCTTCTCGTTGATTGATCTTGTCGTTAGGCTGGAAACGGGCGCGGCCCGCCACGGGTGCCAGAACCAATAGCCGCTCAAGGCGATCGCGGCGATCGCGGTCCCGACCAGGGCCAGGACCCAGACCTGACGGCCGCTCGTCACGTGCAGGCCGGAAACCCGGCTCGTCCGCTGGATTCCCGTGCTCGTGATGTCGAAGGCCCAGGCGAGAACGAGGGCGAAAGGAAACCCGAGGGCGATGAGGACGACGAAGAGCTGCTGGATCCATTCGGCTGTGCGAAATATCGGCAGGATCGTGCCTCCGATCTGGACGAGACCGGACGCGATTACCCCGTAACCGAGCGCGACGCGGTAGACTCGCCGGTGCTTGAGTTCACGAAGGAAACCGCGCATTTCGGATCACTCCTGTCACGCTCGCGATGCTCGGTGAGTTGGAGGGAAGCCTGACGAGTTCACTTTTGCGAAAGCTCTCCGGCATTGAACGCAATCTCGCCGCCGACCACCGTCATGAGACAACGCGTGCGCAGAATTTCCGGCTCGGGAATTTTCATGATGTCGGCGGAGAGAATGGTGAGATCGGCCAGCTTGCCCGGTTCGATCGAGCCTTTGTCCTGCTCCTCGAAGGCGGCGTAGGCCGGCCAGCGGGTCAGCATCTTGAGCGCCTGCTCGCGCGTGACAGCCTCTTCCGGGTGCCAGCCGGGACCGGTAAAGCCATCGACGCTTTTGCGCGCGACGGCGGCGTAGAATTCGATCATCGGATTCCCCTGCTCGACCGGCGCGTCCGAGCCGGCGGCGATGATCGCGCCGCTCTTGAGCAGGCTCTGCCAGGCGTAGGCGCCGGCCAGCCGTTTCATCCCGAGGCGGCTCGGGGCGAAGAACAAATCGCTGATCGCATGCGAGGGCTGCATCGAGGCGATGATGCCTAACTTTGCCAGCCGCGGAAGGTCCGAGGGACTGAGAATCTGCGCGTGCTCGATCCGCCAGCGCGGCTC
>JBBQHV010000112.1:0-6522 GCA_038324295.1 Chthoniobacterales bacterium | reverse complement strand
GCCGGCACTTATATTGGCGATGGCCCGAACTTGATGGTGAAAGCTATTTGCGAAGAGACAAGGGTCGCGACGCCAAGTTTCCTTGGTTACATTATGAAGTACGCGATCCCCTTCCTCCTCCCCGTCTGCCTGCTCATCTCGTTTCTCTTTTTTCGCAACACCTAGCTAGCTTGCTCTGAACGAAGCGAACTCATGCATTTGTGACAAGTTTTTGCCACTGACACTGGAAAATGACGAAAATCCGAAACCCGAAACCCGAAACAATGACGAAGTCCGAATGACGAAAGAAGCACGCCATCGCTCTTCGTCATTCGTCCTTCGTCATTGTTTCGTCCTTCGTCATTCGAGCTTCGTCATTGCGGAAGGTTGGTGCACTCGACGCTCTGAGGCGAAGCTTCGTTAGATGTTTACCGGACTGGTTGAAGAAGTCGGCCGCGTGCTTTGGATTCGCGCCACGGGGCGCGGGACCGAACTGCAACTGGCCGCGCCGCGCATCGCGGAGGATGTGCGGCCGGGCGACAGCGTGGCGGTGAATGGCTGTTGCCTGACGGCGAAGACGATCCGCGAGGGCAAGGTGACTTTTGACCTCCTTGAAGAAACGCTCGACCGGACCAACCTGCGCACCTTGCGCCGCGACAGTCCGGTCAATCTCGAGCGCGCCCTCGCGGCCGGCGGCCGGCTCGGCGGACACTTCGTGCAGGGACACGTCGACTGCGCCCTGCGCGTCCTGACCTTCGCCGAAAGCGGCGCCGATTACCGGCTCGAGGTGGAATTGCCGGACGACTTCGCGCATTACGCCGCCTGCAAAGGCTCCATCGCGCTCAACGGCATCAGCCTGACAATTGCCGAAATCCTCCCTGCCAGCTTCGTCGTCTGGATCATCCCGCACACGCTCCGAGAGACGAATTTTGAAAGCCTGCAAGCCGGCGATGTCCTCAACGTCGAGTTCGACATCCTCGCCAAATATGTCGAGCGGATGTTGCCCCGGATGATCGTCGACCAGGAATAACGCCGCCTACTTGGCGCCCGACCCGAAGAGGACGGCCGGGACGGTCCGGAGAAGGATTTTTAAATCCAGGCCTAACGACCAATGGTCGATGTATTCGAGATCGAGTTTCACCCACTCGCTGAAGTCGGGCACCTGATTGCGGCCGCTGATTTGCCAAAGACAGGTCAGGCCGGGTTTCACGCTGAGCCGCCGCCGCTGCGCGGTGTGCTCGAAATTCTCCACCTCGTAGAGCGGCAAGGGCCGCGGGCCGACCAGGCTCATGTGCCCGATGAGCACATTCCAGAGCTGGGGCATTTCGTCCACACTCGTCCGCCGCAGCCAGCGGCCCAGGCGGGTGATTCGCGGATCGTCTTCCACTTTAAAAACCGGACCGCGCATCTGATTGAACGGCAGGAGCTCGGCTCGCCGCATCTCGGCGTCGCTCGACATCGAGCGGAATTTATACATCACAAACGGCTTCCCATATTTCCCCGCGCGCAGCTGCTTGAAAATGACCGGTCCTTTCGAAGTGAGCTTGATCCCGATTGCCACCGCCAGCATCGGCAGCGCAGACACAATCAACCCGAGGAGCGCACCGAAAGCGTCGATCAGCCGCTTCACGAGCAGCGCCCAGGAGACGTCCGGGGTCGAGCGAAAGACGAGCATCGGCCGGCCACCGAAGGCGTCGAAGTCGGGTTTGGCGATCGAGGTGTGGATAAAATTTGCCACCAGCCAGGCCGGCACACCTTCCACTTCGCAGGCGCCGATCGCCTCTTCCACCCGATCGAGCCGGCCATGGCTGGCCGCGAAAATGACCCGCGCGACCGCGTGCCGGTGCATCGCCTCCACCAGATCGGAGATCGGCTGGGTCTCGATGTCGATCCGTTCCGCCACATCCAGCCGCATCGCTTCATCCGGGCTGAGCGAACGCTCGAGCGCCGCGATATCTTCCGGCACGCCCGCCAGCAGCACCCGCTCGCGCAATTGCCCCCGAGCCGCTCGCCGCCGAATCCTCCGCACGAGCAGGCGTTCTTTCACGAGCAACGCGACCGTTGCGATGAGCATGAAGAGCAACGGCACGGCCCGGCTCATCAGCGGCAGTCGCAGAAAAATGACGCAGCCGCTCACCAGGATGCTGAGGTAGATCATCGTGCGCAGGATCTGGACGAACGATTTCCAGAGCGTCTTGTTCAGGGGCGAACGATAGAATCCCTGGAGATCGAGAAAGATCGGCCCGAACGGCATGATCACGATCAGCAGCCACTGGTAATTCCGGAACGGGTCGATCGAGTAGGAGAGATGAAACCACTCCGTGCTATAAAAACGGAGGGAATGCGCAGCGAGCAACGCGAACGCCATCACCAGAGAGTCGATCAGTTGGTGGAATTGCGTATTTAATTCCTGTCTTCGAGCCAGCATCGTCATGAATCCACCGCGGAGCGCCTCTGCCCATCGCAATTTCCGCGCTCGTGCGCAAGATCGGATTGTTCCCACATCGCTCAAGACCCCGGCCCGGCTCGTCGGCGTCATCGCCAATCGTGCGGCCCTGGAAAAAGCCGGGCGCCTGCGCCAGCCGCCCGATTTTCTGGAGCTGCGGCTCGATTTGCTGCGGGATTGTCTCGAGGAAATCGAGGCGACCATCCCGAAGCTCCGCGCCCCGCTTATTTTCACCGCGCGGCATCCTGCGGAAGGCGGTGGCCACGCGCTCAGCGCGAAGACGCGACGCGATTTGCTCCGGCGGTTTCTCGAGCACGCGGCCTTCATCGATGTCGAGCGGCGTTCCGCGCCTCACTTCGCGGCGCTCCTGGCCGAGGCGCGTCAGCGCAAAATCGGCCTCATCATTTCCTCTCACGATCTGCGCGCGACGCCCTCGCCGGAGGCGCTCCGCCGACAACTGACGGCCGCGATGCGCTATCGCCCGGACATTTTCAAAATCGCCACCCGCACCGACACCTCGCAGCAACTCGACCGACTGATCGCCTTTTTCGAGGAAAATTCCGGCGCATTTCCGATCGCCGCGATGGGGATGGGCAAACGCGGCGCTGCGTCGCGCCGTCGCCTCCTCCGCCTCGGCTCCGTTCTCAACTACGCCGCGCTCGATCGAGCTTTTCTCCCGGGCCAACCGACTCTGCGCCGACTCCGCCGTATCCGAGCGGCGTATATTATATAGAGCAGCGCTGGATTCGCCCATGTCCCATTCCGTTAAACTCCCACCCGCCGTGCCCGTGATGCCCCTCCCCGGCGTGCTCCTTTTCCCGAATGCTCTTTTTCCCCTCCACATTTTCGAAAAGCGCTTCCGCGAGATGCTTGACCACGCGCTGCGCGCCGATCGCATGTTCTGCGTCGCCCTCGTCCGTCCGGAGCGACATCACTGGCGGACCAGCGCCGATTTTTTTCCGATCAGCACCGTCGGCCTCATCCGCGCCTGCATCGGTCGCGACGACGGCACCTCCGATCTCATCCTCCAGGGGATCGAGCGGGTAAAATTTATCGGGTTCGACCAGGAAGCGCCCTACCCCATCGCGCGGATCGAAGCGCTCAAGACCCGGACCAAACTCACCGTCGAAACCGACGCACTCGCGGCCAAGGTTTTGGAATTCTATGCCCAGCTCAAGAATAGCGGCCGCGAGCTGCCGGAAAAAGTCGACCGTTACCTGAGCGAAATGTCCGACCCGGAAACGCTCGCCGACCTGATGGCCGCGACCTTCATCAGCGACTCCGAGCGGCGCCAGCAATTACTCGAAGAGCTGGATCTCAACCGGCGACTCCGCCTCCTCATTCAATATCTGCGCGAAGAGGGCGGCAGCGCGGCCGCCTGAGCCCTCCTGCTCCTCCCTCCATCGTGAGGGGGAGGATCAGGAGGAGGCAAAGCGAGCGTGTTCTTCGAGCAGATAGCGATCGGTCATCCCGGCGATGTAATCGCAGACCGTCCGATGCAGCCCCTCACTCTCGATCCGCCGCGCCGCTGCGTCGCCCAGCCGCTCGGGCTCGCGCACATAGGCTTCAAAAACTGCCCGCAACATTTCGCAGGCGCGCCGGTTCACCTCCGCGACCCGCGGATGGTAGTAAACATTCTCGTAAAGAAATTTTCTCAGCTTGCGATTTGCGGCGGCCAGCTCGGCACTGTAGCGAATCAGCTTTTCCGGCTGCCGCCGCACCGCCTCCGCGTTCACCGGCCCGGCCGCCGCGATCTTCGCCGCGCTCGCCGCCACTACGTCGCGCACCTGCAGATCGATGATGTCGCGAATGATATTCTGGTGCAGCTCCGCGCCTAACAATTCCGGATAGCGCGCCGCCACCCGCTCATGGCTGCGCCGCCAGATCGCGCTCTCGTCCAATTGATCCGAATCGAGAATCGCGAAGTCGAGCGCGTCATCGAGATCGTGGCTGTAATAAGTGATCTCATCGGCCAGATCGGCCACCTGCGCTTCGAGCGTGGGGCAAGTTTGTAACTTGCCTCCTTCCTCCCCCGGCAAGTTACAAACTTGCCCCACATGCTTCTGCAGACCTTCCAGCACCTCCCAGGTCAGGTTCAAGCCAGGAAACGCCGGATAGACCGCCTCGAGCAGCTCGACCACCCTCAGGCTCTGCCGGTTATGCTCGAACCCGCCGTGCTCACGCATGCACTCGGCCAGCATCTCCTCCCCGGAATGCCCAAAGGGCGCGTGCCCCAGATCATGCGCCAGCGCGATCGTCTCGGTCAGGTCCTCATTCAACCCCAGGGCCCGCGCGATCGTGCGGCTGACCGACGCCACCTCGAAAGTATGGGTCAGCCGCGTCCGCAAATGGTCCGCCGTCCAGTTCAGAAAAACCTGCGTCTTATATTCGAGCCGGCGAAAAGCGCGCGAATGAATGATCCGCGCCCGATCGCGTTGAAACTCCGTCCGGTAAACATGCCGCGGCTCGGGAAATTTTCTCCCCTTCGAGTCGCCCGATTTCTGGGCAAAGGGCGCCAGCATGCGCTCTTCATCCGCCTCCATCTGCTCGCGCCGTTTCCAGCCGGCGCCGGGAAGTTCTGGTTCGTTAGGCAGCATCATCGTCCGGCTCAGGTTCTGCCAGTTTCCGGTCGAGCCGACGGCGCGCCGCCCGCTCCTCCGCACGCACGAGGAGAAGATCGAAAATCGCCAGCAAAACCGCCGTCACCGTAACCCAGGCACAAACCAGCCAGTAAAAAATGAACCAGCCCGGCCGAAGCTGAGGATCGAGCATCGGCGCGAGAAAAGTGGCGCCGCCAAAGAGCAGGAGCAGAGCCACGAGGACGAGGATAAACATCGTCTTGCGCCGGGTGTTTTGGTCGCGCACCAAACCGCGCGTGGCATGGACCGCAAAAGACGCGACGCGCAACTTCTTTTCCTGCGGCGGTCGCTCCTCGTGAGGCGGAAAAGACATGGATTTACCCGACAAATCGACGCGCGCGATCAAGAACGCAACGAATCCTCAGGGGGGCCGAGGGAGCAATCGATGGTCGGAAGGGAGGTGCGAACTCGACTTTGCAAGAGGTCTGCAGGTTCGCTGACGTTCAGGCGGAAACGAGAGTTGGCCGAAAGTGACGAATGGTTCGGATCGATTGAGATACCGAGCGCGGTTGAATCGCACTGGTCGAGGAGATCTGCACGAGCAGACTCAGCGCCGCCTCCAACAATCCGGCAGGAGCGCGTGGGGTCTCTTTTTCCACGACGGCAATATCTCGGGCTTTGACCCGAAGTCGCTTGCCCAATTGACCGCGCGTCAAGCGCGCTTCCTCGCGCAGCAGCGTGAGCGCTGCTCCCAACTCGAAAAGGTGCCGAGCCGCCGCGTATTGCGGATCGTCCGCCATGTTTCGCTCATGGAAGTTTTGGAGATCGTCTTTCATAGGTATCCGTGACGTTGAAAATACCGCTTTTGTCTTTGTTGAGCAATTTCCATATCCTGCCGAGGCGTCTTTTGCGATTTCTTTTGGAAGCCGTGTAACAGAACCACGCGATTCTGAGGGGCAGCGGTCGCGAGAATCCGATAGATGTTGCCCGCATATTCTGCCCGCACTTCCCACAGTTTCTGTCCGCTGAGCTTCCTCCAAAACTTTGCCGGAACGATCGGGAACGATCGAAGCATTTCCAGGCTCCGGACAACCTTGGCGCGCGCGGCAGGTTCCAGACTAGCGAGAAACTCTTCAGCGGGCTTATCACCAAAGTCCGACTCGAAAAAAGTGATCTCTCGCATGTCGGACGGTATGCACTGCTTTCAAAATCGCCGCCGTCAAACTCTCCTAACCGCGGCACGAATCAGATTAGCAGGAGCGACGGATTTTCGAGAAGCTGCCGAAGCGCTTTCAGGTAATCGGCGCCGATCGCGCCGTCCACCACGCGATGGTCGCAGCTCATCCCGATCTTCATCCGGTAGCCCGGGACGATTTCGTCGTCTTTGTTGACGACCGGCTGCCTAACGATCGCGCCGATGGAGAGAATGATAGCCTGGGGCGGGTTGATGATGGCGGAGAAATAATCGATTCCGTAACTGCCGAGATTCGAGACGGTGAGGGTGCCGCCCTGGAATTC
>JBBQHV010000111.1:0-6544 GCA_038324295.1 Chthoniobacterales bacterium | reverse complement strand
GTCGGAGTCGGAGTCGGAGTCGGAGTCGGGATTAAATTCTCCCATTCGTGCAGCGGCACGCTCGCGCCGCCGATCTCCTTCACCAACTCCTCGCAACGCGCCCTGATCTTATCGAGATCGGGCGGCCCGAATTTCTTCTCGGCGGTGTCGGGAAAGATCAGGTAGGTCACTTTCAGATCGCTCACCGGCCGGTTGTAGGGCGTGGCGAGTTTGTTCACTTCCTTCGCGATCCGGAGCGAGGCTTCGCCGACGCGGTCGTTAGGCCCGACGTCGCCCACGATCGCCGGATAGAGCTGGTCGCCCACCGCCACGACCGCATAATCGCCCACCCGTCCCGCATCTTTCGCCCGCGCCATGATCCCGGGAAGCACGATGTAGGGATCGGTCGCGGCGATCAGAAAGCTGAAATGTTTGAGCGACTCGACCTCCGCCCGGACCCGCGCGATCCCGATCCGCAGATCGCGATTCCGCTCCATCGTCAGGCCCTTCAAGGCAAACTCCGTTTCGTAGCGTTTCAAAGTCGCCTCCGCCGGCGCGAGGAAGGCGCTTGGGCGGGTCGTCGTCTTCTTCCAGTGATAGCTCGTGAAAGGTTTGAAATTCATCGAGCCGCCCGCGCTGATCGGCATCCGATCGGCGTCGGAGCCATCGGCGTCGACATCCATGTCGGCCTGCAGAAGCATGACCTTGCGTTTCGTCGTCGAATCGCGCAGCTGCAGGATCGTCTGGCAATCGTAAAAGTTGTGGCGCGAGAGGAGTTGATCGAGCCGCACGAGATTCTGGCGCAGCGATTGCACTTTCACTTCGTAGAGCTGCTGGAAATGGGGCGAAACGGAATCCGGCCCCAGCGCGGCGGCAAGCTTCGGGAGCAGCCGGGGCAGTTCCGGTGTCACGGTGGCGAGTTCCTCGATCGTTTTATTCGGCGTCGGGACGCGCACCTTCAGATTCAAATCGATCACATAACTCTGCGGATCGGCCCGCTCCTCCGAAGCCGCCGCGCCCGGGGTCGGATCGACTTCCGCGTGCACCGTGATGCCGCTCCAGAGCTTGGCCGTGTCGAGTTTTCCGCCAATCAGCGGCGGCCGCGTCGGCGTCGGCACCGGCGGAATCGGAGTCGGGGTAGCGACCGTCACCGGCCCGAGCCGAAGCAGAGTCAAACGCAAACGCTCGAGCGAAATCCAGCGCAAAACGATGGCCCCGAAGAGTCCGATGAAAAGAAGGAGAGCGAGCCAGCGGAGCGTGCTCAGGCGGAACTTGCGCACGCGGAGCGGGCTATTTGCGGATCCAGGCGGCGATCGCGAAAACGATCCCAAGAATGCTGAGGAGCGCCATGACGCCGTTAGGCATGAGCTTGCCGGTGCGGAAAAAGGCCGGCAGAAAACGCCCCGCGAGGAGGAGCGAGACGACGATCGCGATCGTTAGGCCAACGATCACGTGAGCGGGGAGGAGGAAGGCGGCCACGATGAGAAGGACGCCGCTGATCGCGCCGGCGATGAGCGAAGCCGTGCTTCCGGCTTTGACGTAACCCATCACGCCGCCCGCGATCGTGAGGAGGCCAAAGACGATGAAGTAAATTTTGGTCGGCAGAAACATGGCGAAGATGCGTTAAGCCAGATCGCGCGCGCTGTCTAGTTGCGCGGCCTCGGCGCGAAAGGAGCGACCACCGCGCGAGAATTTTCAGCGGCTGGCCTTGAGGAGGAGGACGGGGACGTCGACGAGATGTCGCACCTTATCCGCCGTGCTCCCGTAGAGCAGGTCGCTGATGAAGCGATGCCCATGCGTGGACATGGCGATGAGATCGACCCCGTGTTCTTGCGCGACCTTGATCATTTCGTCCGCCGGTTCCCCGAGGGCGAGGAGATGATCCACCGTAAAACCTTCGGCGCGCAGCTCGCCGGCCCGCGCGGCCAGATAGGCTCGGTCCTCCCGCATTTCCTCGCTCTCGGCCAGCTTGAGCCGGTCATAATTGCGCGCTACCCAGCCATCCGCGACATGGAGCAGGAGCAGGCGCGCGCCGGTCATTCGCGCGAGTGGCTTGATGTGGTCGAGGATGGCCTCGTCCGCCGCGCTGTTCTCTAATGGAATGAGGATGTGCTGATACATCGCGAATCGGCCTCCTTACTGTGCGGGCAATCCGAGGAATCCATAAATCGGTTGCAGAAACGAAGCGGGAAGAAACGTGTCGAGCAGCAGCTTGAGGTTCAGAATAATGATAATCGCTGTGATGCTCCAGCCGAGGACCCGAATCCAGAGCCGGTTAACGAACTCTCCCATCTTGGCCTTTTCCCCGGTGAACCGCATCAGAGGCCAGACGGCGAATCCGAGTTGCATGCTCAAGACGACCTGGCTGGCAATGAGCAACTCCGTCGTCTTGCCTTCTCCGTAATATCCGATCACGGCAATCGCGGGCACGATCGCGATCCCGCGAGTGATGAGACGACGCAGCCACGGGCGCAGTCGGATGTTAATGAAACCTTCCATCACGATCTGCCCCGCGAGCGTGCCCGTGAGGGTGGAGTTTTGCCCCGAGGCGAGGAGCGCGATGGCGAATAATGCGCTCGCCATCCCGACTCCGAGCATCGGGCTGAGCAGCTTGTAAGCGTCCTGAATTTCCGCCACGTCCTGATGGCCAGACCAGTGAAAAACGGCGGCGGCGAGGATGAGGATGGCGGCGTTAATGAAGAGCGCGAGCATGAGGGCGACGGTCGAATCGATCGTGGCAAACTTGATCGCCTCGCGTTTGCCGGCGGGAGTCGGCTCGAATTTTCGCGTCTGCACGATGGAAGAATGGAGATAGAGATTATGCGGCATGACGGTCGCGCCGATGATGCCGATGGCGACGTAAAGCATCCCGGGGTGGATCACGATCTGCGCGGTGGGAATGAACCCGAGGAGGACGCCGGTGAGGCTCGGTTTGGAGAAAAAGAGTTCGGTCGCGAAGCAGGTGCCGATCGTGCCGATGAGCGCGATCACCACCGCCTCGATGTAACGGAAACCCTTGCTTTGCAGGAAGAGCACGAGGAGGACATCGAGCCCGGTGATGACGCAGCCCCAGACCAGCGGGATGCCGAAGAGAAGTTGCAGCGCGATCGCCGAGCCGACGATTTCGGCCAGATCGCAAGCCGCGATCGCGATCTCGCAGAGAATCCAAAGAAACCAGACCGTCGGGGTGGAATAATGATCGCGGCAGGCTTGCGCCAGGTCGCGCCCCGTGCCGATGCCGAGCTTGATGCAGAGATGCTGGAGGAGAATCGCCATCAGATTCGAGATCATGATGACGGCCAGCAGGGTGTAGCCAAATTGTGCGCCGCCGGCCAGATCGGTCGCCCAGTTTCCCGGATCCATGTAGCCGACCGCGACGAGGAAACCGGGCCCGGAAAAGGCCAGCAACTTGCGCCAGAAGGAAGCGTTCGCCGGCACCGCGATGCTGCGATGCACTTCGGGGAGCGAATACTCGCTAACTTTGCGACGCCAGGCCGGGTTGGGGACCGCTTCGATCGGGTCTTTTAGTTCACTCATCGCGGTTTAAACAAAGGTCGGTGCAACATAGGACGCAGGGAGTGAGTTAGAATCTGATCGAGATGCCGGTGAACGGATTGAAGTCGTCCGCCGCAGGGGTGACGCCAAAATTACAGCCGGCATCGAGCTGGATGTTTTCCGTCACGAGGTAGGCGACTCCGGCATCGACCGTTCCAATCCATCCCGCGTGCCGCTCGGTGCTAAGGCTGCTGAAGAATTCCGCGTAAGCACTCGCTTTTCCCGCGATGGGACGACCGACCGTAATGGATTGGATGAATTCGCCGTGACGACCCCCGCCCTCGGCATTTCGGAAAACGCCGATCCCTGCTTCCGTCCCAAGGTTGAAATCGGCCGGCAATTTCACGGCGAGGGGAAAGAGCATGCCGCCTTCGACCGCGTTATTGCCAACCCCATCCGTGTTCGTCGGGAACTTGATGAAAGGCAGGAGCGCGAACGCCGTCGCGCCACCATCATCGCCCCAGAGATTGATTTTTAGCCGGGTCGTAAAATCGCCGATGCCCGATTGCGTCATCGGCGCCGGCCGCGCCTTGCGATCATGAGTGCGCACGTGGAGGTAGCCGTCGAAAATAAACTGAAGATCGACCTGATTAAGCAGACCGACCTTCAGATTGATCGGCGCTACATTCCAGGCGCGGGTGCGCACCCCGCCGATGTCGCTGGCGGTAAAATTCGTGAAGTCCATCTCCAATTGAAAGTGGCCCGCATCGACGGTGTAAGGACTTTCCGTCTTATCCGGGCGATCGGTCGAAAGTTCCCGCATGAACTCCTGCGGCGTGGGCTGGAAGAGCGTATAGCCACTCTTAGCCGGCGCGATCGAACGGCTCGGAACGATGATTCCGGGCGCGGCCGACTCCGCCGGCGAGTTTGCCAGAGGGAGGAGGAAGAGAACCGCGCCGAGCCGGAGGCGGCGGGAAAAAAGCGCGATCGAATACCGCATCACCGGCTTTATTAGCCCAGGCTTAGACATGTAGCAATAGCTACAAATTGAGAAAAGCTTGTCAAAAGAATCTTTTCGGTTTTGCTGCGACAGACCGATGCCCGCCCATCCTTCGAAAATCCCGATCCGGCGTACGCGCGACGAACACGCCCAGGAAACCGCGCAGGACTATGTCGAATTGATTGCCGATCTCATCGACGAAGCCGGCGAAGCGCGCGCCATCGATCTCGCCCGCCGCCTCGGCGTCACCCACGTCACGGTCGCGCGCACGATTCAACGGCTGCAGCGCGAGGGGCTCGTCACGAGCCTGCCCTACCGCTCGATTTTTCTTACGAGCAGCGGGCGCAAACTTTCCGAGGAATCGCGCCGCCGCCACGAAACCGTGGTCGATTTTTTGAAGTCGTTAGGCGTGCCCGCGGTCGTCGCGCAATCGGACGCGGAAGGAATCGAGCACCACGTCAGCCGCGAGACGCTGAAGGCTTTCACGAAACATTTGCGCAGGCGGAAGCTGGCGCGCTGAGCTTCCTTGTTCCGTTGTAGCCGGGGGCGGTGACATCGGCGAGAAAAACTGACGCCAGACCAGCCTAACTGACGCGCCAGACCAGCCGGGGTCAACGCCCCCGGCTACAACGAACATCACCCGAGGCGGAAGCGGAGGTCGCGGATGACGCGGCCGCCGAAGCGCTGTTTCAGTTTGCGCAGGATTTGCGGCTTGTTCACTCGCTCCAGCTCATAGTGCAAGGCTGGCTGGAGAACGTGCACGTAGAGAATCCCTTCGCGCAACGAGATCGGAGAGGAATGCGCCGCAATGAAATCACCCACTAACGCCTGCCACGCACCCCGCACTTCGCTCTCCTGCAGGCGCTCTTTCAGTCCGAGTTTCTGCATCACTTTGGGGAGGAGATCGGCCACCGCCTGGGCGCGGTCCGGCCGCGGCGGATCGGAAGGCAGACCGCGCCATTCGGCGATCACGGCGCGGCGGAGAGAGGGGGTCATGGTCGTTGTAGCGTTGAAGGGATGCAGCGTTGAAGCGGCCAAGATGCTTCCGCTTTATCGCTTTATCGCTTCAACGCTGCAACGTCTCAATACTTCCGCCGCATGTTGCTCGGCAGAATATTCAGCTCGGTCCGGTACTTCGCGACCGTCCGGCGGGCGATCGGAATCCCGCGCTCGCCTAAAATCTCGACGATCTCCTTGTCGCTCAACGGCGCACTCCCCGACTCGGCCTTGACCAGATCGAGAATCGCTTCCTTCACGCTCGTGTTGCTCATCGAGACGCCGCTCGAGGTCTGGTAGCCGGGGGTGAAGAAATATTTCATCTCGAACACGCCCTGTGGCGTCGAGATGTATTTGCCGGAAATGGCGCGGCTCACGGTCGTCTCGTGCACCCCGACGGCTTCGGCGATCTGCACCATCGTCATCGGTTTAAGATGGGCCGAGCCTTGTTCGAGGAATTCTTTCTGCCGATCGACAATCTGGTGCGCGATGTTGGAGATCGTCTGCTGGCGTTGGTGGATCGATTTGATGAGAAATTTCCCGCTCCGGATTTTGTCGCGGATGTAATCCTTCACTTCGCTCCCGTTGCCGTCCTGCGACATGATGTCTTTGTAGGTGTTGCTGATGCGGAGGTGCGGAATCTGTTCGCCGTTCAGAATGATCTGATATTCGCCCTGAATTTTTTCCACGGTCACATCGGGGAGGACGTAATTCTGGGGCGACTCGGCAAAGATCGCGCCCGGCCGCGGATCGAGCCGGGCAATACTATTGGCGCATTTCTGCACCTGCTCGGCGCTAATCCCGATGCGGCGCGCGATTTCCGGGAAACGCCGTTTCCCCAAGTCGGCCATGTGGTCCTGAATGATTTTGTATTCCAGGCTGTTCTGCTTTCCGTCTCGCTTTAGTTGAATGAGCAAGCAGTCGCGCAAGTCGCGCGCGCCTACGCCAGGCGGATAAAAGCTCTGGATGAGCGTGAGCATGACTTCGAAATCTTCCTGCGGAATGCCGGTGTTGAGGGACATCTCCTCGGGCGTCGTCTGCAGGAAACCGTTGTCGTCGATGTTGCCGATGATG
>JBBQHV010000110.1:0-6621 GCA_038324295.1 Chthoniobacterales bacterium | reverse complement strand
TCGATCTGGCCCTCGGCTACGGAGCTAACTACATCGAGATCTACCAAAGAGATGTGGTCAATTTGCCGGCTGTTATCACCTACGCGCATCAAGCGCTAACCGCTCCGTAACGAAGCCGTCTCCGGGAAGGAGGCCCGCGTCCCTTTTGGCGTGACGTGGGTCTTCACTTCTTCGGCAGCTTCGGATGAAGGAGAGGAGGGGCGCTCTTACTCAAGGCACGACGGTGAGCGTCAGATCGTTCCCGTCACCACCTTGGTAGCTCACCTGATAACTGATGCCATTGGCGGTAAAGGTGGAGCCGTCGGCCAGATTGGCGAAGGTTCCGGCGATCGGGTCGACAGATGTGTTATCAATCGCAGTTATGACCCGCCCGACCGGAATCGTGCCGTTCCCTACGCCGAGGAACGTGAAGGTCGCCCCGCTGGCGATGACTACTCCTTGCGCGACAATCTTGTCGGAAGTCGGGTTTCGCCCCGAGGTCACTTTATAAATAAGGGTGCCGTCCAGGTTGAAGGTGAGGAGACCTTGAATCGTTAAGGTAGCTGTTCCGTTAATCCCCTTGGAGGAATAGAGAAAACCTCCCGTGCCGTCTCCCGCGCCGATTGTAACCGTACCCGCGATCGTCCCCTGGCTACCGAGGGTGCCGCCGTTCACCAGGACAGGACCAGAGCCAGTACAGGAGCCGGTCTTGTTTTGCGCGAGGAGCACGCCGGCGTTGATCTGCGTGCCGCCGGTGTAAGTGTTGGCGCCGGCGAGGCCGAGAGAGCTATCACTCCCCGTCTTCGTGAGTGAGCCGCTATCGTGGATGAGCCCGGAAAAGGTGGTATTCACTGTATTCGCACCAACCGTCAGCTCGCGGGTCCCGAGCGCTACGTCGCCGTCGCCTTCGAGCGATCCGATCGTAGTGCCGACACCGGAAGCGGCGCTGATGTCGAGCCCGCCGTTGCCGAAAATCTCGACTCGCGCCGCCCCGCCCTTGGCGTCCGCCTCAAACCGGATCGTGCCGCCGCCGCCGCCGTTTGTGCCGCCGTTTGCGATCAGAGTCGAATTAGCTGCGGAGCCGCTCAGAAAAGTGGTTGTCCCGCCCGTTGCTCCAGCGACGTCCGCTCCTTCGTTCGTGATGAGAGCTTGATTCGCATTGGACATGTCAGCAAAGCTAAGAGAGCCACCCGCAGCCCCTGCAACCGTGCCCCCTTGGATATCGAAAGTGCCGTGCGAAGCGAGAGACCCCGACGTAAACTTGATCGTTCCCACGCTTCCGCCGGCCAGGTTCGCTCCCTTGACCGTGAAGGACGCGCTGCCGGCGTTTCCGTTCCCCGAGAAATCAATTTCGCCCCCCCCGGCATTCGCGACCGTGGCCCCGTCGAGGAGGAATGTGCCTGTGCCCGCATTGCCGAGGTCCTGAAAGAGCATGAGGCCGCCGAGGGCGCCGTCGGCGCCACCACCGAGGATGGCGTAGAAGGTCATATCGCCCGCCGCGGAGCTACGCGTAAAGTTGAGCTGACCCGCAGTCAGGAAGGTTTGCGTCACGCCCGAGTTGTTGGTTACGCCCAATCCGCTGAAGGTGAAGCTGCGCGCACTGGCCACTGCGATGGTATAAGCGCTGGCGCCGGCATTGAAGACCGTGTTGGCGATGGTGATGGGGGTGGTGACGAAGATCGATGTCCGGTTCGAGAAATCGAAGGTCGCAATTTGCCCTCTTCCATTGGGGACAGTGACTGGATTCCAATTCGCCATCGTATTCCAGGTCTTGCCCGTGGGATTGCTTACCCAGCTGGCGCTGGCCGCATGAATTGCGGGAGCCGCGCCGAGAAGAAAGATCGGAAATGCGGCTCGAGCGATCTGCAATGAGAGGTGGCGCCCGACCCGCCGGGTCAATGAGGAAATCGATCGTCTATTCATTATGAAGTCCTTTAGTTGTTAGGCAAACGAGGGCAGTGCCTTCTATACCGGCATGCTTTTATCGGAAAGAGCCGGGAAAAAGCAAGCTCGGATTTCCGGAATCGCCGATTGAGGCTTCCCTCCTGGAGGGCAGCTATTGGCCGAGCGAGCAGTCGGGCTTGATATCCTGGGCGTAAATGTCGCCCCCATCAGCTCTTCCATCGCTCCAGGCCGCCAGGCCCCAGCCATTGCTCGAGAGGGTGAGATCGAGGCGCGACTTGGAGGAGAGGATCGAGGAAACCGCGAAAGGCGGGCAGAGGAAGGCGCCACTCGGGTCGAGCTTTGCCCCGGTGATCGAATCCTGCGCAAAAGCCGGCTCCGACGACCAGAGGACGAGAGGCCCGGCCGGCATGAAGACCGACTTCACGTTGATCACGGCGGAGGAGGTGAAAGGCTGGACGACGAGGCCGCTCTCGCCCCAGAGACGGTTGCCGGCCGGGTCGAACCTCTGCCCGGAGATTCCTTCATTCGTTAGGGGCCCTTCCAGGATTTCGTCCCAGAATAGGTAGGTGTCGCCGCTTGTCTGGTCATAGCTCACGCTCGGATTGACGTGATCGAAACCGGTATCGGTCGAGCCGAGCGAACCATTGTGCGGAAAGGCTTCGCTGCCATCGGCCAGAATGTGCTGGGCGCGCGATTGGATCGGGCCGGTTTCATACCAACCGAAGACCGCCCCACCCGCGCCGTCGGTCACAAATGGAGGAAAGTTTCCGAACTGGAGCGACCCACTGTCAAAGACCGCGACATGGTTTGCGCCCCAGAGGAGCATCCCGTCCGGGTCGATCTTGTTCGCGAAAAGATGTTTCGGTGAAGTGAATCCCGCCGCCGAAACCCAGGAGGCGATGACCGAGCCGTTGTCGCTCCCGTGCAGGTCGGCCAGCGAATAACTCGTTCCCGCCGGAGGCGTGATCGTAATCCCGCTTGTGCCCCAAAGTTTCACGCCGTCCGCGCTCAGTTTTTGGAATTTGAGGTTGCTATCCTCGATCCAGCCGGCCACGACCGATCCGTCGGACGTGGCGGCGACTTTCGGGTTGCCGGTAAAACCGAGGCTGCGGCTCACTTGGCGCCCGTGTTTGCCGAAGAGCTGCTCGCCCACCGGGTTCACTTTCATCACCGTGACGATGATATGGCCGCCGCGGCGATCGTCGAGAAAGGCGAGGAGCGCGTTGCCGTCGGCATCGACATCGAGGCCGTAATCCTGGGTCGAGCTCATTCCAAGATCGGCGAAACGAATCCCGCCCGCCGGGAACTGCGCGCCGCCGTTGGCATCGAGCCGTTGCAGGAAAACGTCGTAACCGAAGGGCGGGTGACCGCTGGGATCGTTGTCGAACCAGCTGATGTAACAACCGCCATCGGGTGTCGGCCGGATTTTCGGCTGCACCTGTTCGTCCGGTTTCACGGCGATCCCGAGGTTCAGCATCGGATCGGAGCTCCATTGCGCGAGAGCAGGTGAAATGGAGGCGAGTGAAACGAGGGCGAGCGAAAGAGTCAGAAGTCGTTTTTTCATTTGGATTGAGTTCTCTACTTTAACAAACAGGAAATCGGCGACCAGAAAATTTTTGGCGCCCGGGCGCAAACCGCCCGGCAAAATTGCGCGCGCCGGATTTTTGCGGCAAGAGTGACTGGAAGTGACCGACGAATCTTGCGGTCGATCGGGTGGCGCCGTGCCCGGTCGAGCGGCTGCAGGGCACTCGCTTATCTTGCGTCCACCACGCCGGTCCCGCCGCATTCGTCGCACGGAACAAAGTTCGTCTGGTTGCGGCCATTTTCGTAGAGCCCATGTTCGAGCGAACCGTAACCGTAAGGGTTATAACTCGAGTTGTAACTGTGCGCGACCATGAGTTTGGAACCATGGCACTTTGGGCAGACCATTTTTGCGCCATAGCTGGAGGCCGCGGCACTCTTGGAACTATTCACCCTTGTCTCGTCGGCCGCGGCTGCTCGTTGGAAAAAGCCGTTGAAAAAACTCATCGTGCGTGAGTCAACCCCGGGAATATCGGGCAGATAATTCCTTTGCGAGGCACTCCGCTCCTCGCGTTCCACGGGCGCAGGGTGTCGGACTTCATAGGGATCGACTTGGGCTACGGTGGGCCCGAGGATCTTGACCGCGATCGCTTTCTCTTTCGTTAGGCGCTCCTCGTAGGCTCGCGAGTCGTTTAATCGAGTTAAGTCACTCGGCGCCCCGTCGATCGCCACCTCGAGCATGGTGCAGCCCTCCGGCGTCGGTTTGAAGACGTAGATGGAAGACTGCACGGTAAACGCACTGTAGCTAAAATGTTTGAGCCCGGCGGGTCGAAGGCCGGTCGCCCGAAAGGCCGCGTGGCGAATCGAATCCTCAGCGCGATCGGCGTCGGACTCGGTGAGGTAGCGCACCGTGAGCCGCACGCCATGGTTGAAGCGATTGCTCTTGGGCAGGTCGGAATCGAAGAAGCAGCTTGAGGTTTTCTCTACCTGCTCCAGCTGCTCGCTACTAAGCGGATCCACAGGTTTGTCACCTTTCGGTTCCTGAAATTTGAAGCCCATGATCGCCTCGAGGTCGACCTTGCTCAGTAACTGCGTGGCCTCGGTTTCCTTCGCGAGGCGCTCGGCCAGGTCGCGCTGCCGCTTCTCTTCCGCCCGGGTCGCGGCCAGTAATTCCGCCGCCTTCCGAGTCTGCTCCGCTTTCCGTTCCTGTTCCTGCAGCAATCGTTCCCGCTCGGCCTTTTCCTGCGCCAGCTTGCGCTCGTTTTCCTCCTCCAGGCGGACGCGCTCGGCGGCGGCGGCCTCTTCTTTTTGTTGCGCCCGGAGCGCCGCATCGCGGATCTCCTGCTCCTTTTTCTGCGCTGCCGCGCGGGCCGCTAAGCGCCGCGCGCCTTCTTCGTCATAGGCCCGCTGCTGGTCCTCGATCTTTTGCATCCATTTGTTTTCCCGACCGCGAGACTCGGCCAGCATCCGCTGTGTCTGCTCGCTAAATTTTGCGGCTTCCGCCTGCATCTCTTGCACCTGATCGTCGGTGAGATTCCCGGAATTGTTCCAGGCAGAAGGAGGTGTTGGTTCTCTCAGCTCAAGCGCGGCCGCGCCGATCGCGGCCAGGAGCACGAGGAGCGAAACAAGCAGGAGCGGGCGCCGTGCCCAGCGATAAGTTTGTGGCCTAAGCGCGGCGATTTCGCTCTCGGTCGCGCGCAGGCGGATGACGACAGCCGTTGCCGCGCCCGCTTCGGCAAACCCGGAGGCCTTGCCTGGATCGCCTCGCAAACTACCGGCGAACTCCCGCAGGACGCGGCGCCGCCGGGCCTCCAACTTTTGCGACTTGATCGCCCGCCCGATCGCGCGAAGGAACCGGCCCGTCTTCTGCCCCAAAGTCGTCGGCGGCACAGCTTCCAGCTGGCCGAGTTTTTCTTTCCGTTGCGAGATCTCTTCCAGCTTGGCGCGTACTTCCGGTGGCACATCGGCACCCGGGTCGGCGAAAACTTTTTCCCCCAGCCGCAAGTCGGCCTGCGGCAAATCGAGCCAGCGCAGCCTGCACCCGGTAACCTCTTTCCCAAGGAGACGCGCGCTAACGGCAATTTTCGCCCGCACGCTTTTGGCAATGTCGTTCCACGAGGACATATGCGGCTCGCATAATTTTCAGGATGAAGGTTTTTTTCAAGCCTATATTGCGAGAACGTAAACACGTCTCTGGCCGATAACGCTTCTCGCGTAGACTCTCACCGGACCGGCAAAATTGCGCGCGCCGGATTTTTGCGCCAAGAGTGGCTGGACATGACCGACGAATCTTCCCGCGCCAGCGCCGATCGACTTTGGTACAAGGACGCGGTCATCTACGAGCTGCACGTCAAGACCTTCCAGGACAGCACGAGCGATGGAATGGGCGACTTCCGCGGCTTGATCCAGAAGCTCGATTATCTCCAGGAATTGGGGGTGACCGCGATTTGGCTGCTCCCATTTTATCCCTCCCCGATGCGCGATGACGGCTACGACATCGCCGATTATTACGACGTTAACCCGAAGTACGGATCGCTCGACGACTTCAAAGCCTTCCTCGCCGCGGCCCACGAGCGCGGGCTACGCGTCATCACCGAGCTGGTCATCAACCACTCCTCGGATCAGAACCCGTGGTTCCAAAAGTCGCGGCGGGCAGCACCGGGTTCGCCCGAACGGGACCTCTACGTCTGGAGCGATTCGCCGGAGCGCTACAAAGACGCCCGGATCATTTTCAAAGATTTCGAGACTACTAACTGGTCGTGGGATCCGGTCGCGAAGGCCTATTACTGGCATCGCTTTTACTCGCATCAGCCGGATCTGAATTTCGATAACCCGGCGGTGCATAAACTGGTCGAGGACGTGCTCGATTTCTGGCTCAGCATGGGCGTCGACGGTCTTCGGCTCGATGCCATTCCATATCTCTACGAACGCGAGGGAACGAACTGCGAAAACCTCCCCGAGACCCACGTTTACCTGAAGAAATTACGCGCCCACATGGACGCGAAATTTCCCGATCGCATGCTCCTCGCGGAAGCAAACCAGTGGCCGGAAGACGCGGTCAAATATTTCGGCGAGGGCGACGAGTCGCACATGAATTTCCATTTCCCGCTCATGCCGCGGATGTTCATGGCGCTCCAGCTCGAAGACCGCTTCCCGATCATCGACATCCTTGAGCAAACGCCGCCCATTCCCGAGACCTGCCAGTGGGCCATGTTT
>JBBQHV010000109.1:0-6626 GCA_038324295.1 Chthoniobacterales bacterium | reverse complement strand
TCCGCCTGCTTCTCCGGCGGGAGCGCGAGCCCGGCCCGGCGATAATCGCGCAGGGTATATTCGAGGAGGAGTTTCTTCTCGCCCTCGAGCGGCGGCTTGGTGTCGGCGTAGGCCTTGACCGCCTTGTAAACATCCTTGCGGTAATCGACCCCGACCGACCAATCCTGCGCCACCTTGATCGCCTTCTCGGCCGCGTCGCGCATCGCCGCTTCCTTGTTCGTCTGCTGGATCACGACCACTTTGCCGACCGCGATATTCGCTTCGTTCTGGATGTTATCGAGCGCGCCGAGCGTGCTCTCGAAGGTCACCTTGCTCAGGTCCTGCTTCCCGATCGCGTCGAGGGCGGCGTTGGCTTTGGCGATCGCTTTGTCGATCTCACCCTGGACCGCGATCGGCGTCTGTGGCCAATCGGGGATCGTGAGGATTTCATTCGCCTTCTCCGCGGCGGGCTGGAAATCGGCCAGGGTTTTGAGTTCCTCGGCGCGGAGTGGAAAGGCGGTCGCGACGGCGAGCAGACTAACGAGCAGGAAGCGGTTCATAGGATGGTTGATGGTGCGCCCAACATTGTGTAAAGGCGAGGGGCGGTAAAGCGATTTGAGCGTGATTGCGGCTCCGTCCGGTCATGAAAGAGTTCGTCACCAAATTCCTCGTCGCCTTCATCCCCATTTTCGTCGCGATCGACGCCGTCGGAATGGTCGCGATCTTCATCGGCCTGGGCGCGAACATCGACGCGAAACGGCGCCAGAAGGAAGCGAGGCTCGGGATTGTCACCGCCCTCGGCATCTCCATCGCTTTCATGTTCCTGGGCAAGCTCGTTTTCCAGGCGCTGGGGATAACCGTCGCGGATTTCCAGGTCGCGGGCGGCCTCATCCTGCTCGCCTTCGCCGTGCGCGACCTGCTCGATATCGGCGACGACAAAAGCATGGTGAAAGAAGCCTTCGGGATCGTTCCGCTCGGGATGCCGCTCATCGCCGGCCCGGCTTTGCTCACCGCGCTCCTCGTCCTGATGGATCGGGTGGGGGTGGTTTTCACTATCCTTTCCCTCCTCGTCAATCTGCTCATTGTCGCGGTCGTGTTTCGCTATGCCGATTTGCTCAGGAAATGGATGGGCAAACAGGGCATCAACGGCATTTCCAAGATCGTCTCCCTCCTCCTCGCGGCGATCGCGGTCAGCCTGATCCGGCGCGGCTGGCTCGGGCGATGACTTGGAGTCATAGGCGGCTGTCGAACGCAGCGAAGAGCGCGACCCGCGCGCTGCTGTAGCGGCGGTCTGTGACCGTCGCAAGCGCCAACTCGAGCGGGCGGCGTGGGTTGCATGGGACGCCTCGACGGTCCTAGACCGCCGCTACAGCAGCGGCGCTTGGTCTATCTCAATCTAGAACAACCCCGTCCGCAGCATCACGAGGGTGCAGCCTTCCATCACTTCGATGCCGGCGCTGCTCGCGGCTTCGGAGAGGGCGTCGTTTTCGGCGCCCGGATTCATGATGATGCGCTGCGGGTTGGCGGCCACGATCTCCTCGATGAGCGGAGTGGAGCGGGCCGGGCCGAGGTAAAGCGTGATGGTGTGGATCGGCTCGCCGATTTCCGAGAGCCGCGGATAGCAGCGCGCCCCCTCGACCTCTGCAAAAGCGGGATTGACCGGGATCGGCCGGTAATCGTATTGCGCGAGGAGGCGCTGGGCCTGGTTGGCGTAGCGCTCGGGTTTAGGCGATGCGCCGAGCACCGCGACGTTGCGTTTCTCTTCCGGAATCAGTGCCATCCAGCAATCTACTCGGCCGCGATCCTTTGGGAAAGGGGATCGAAGGGCGGGGGGACGCGTCCATTGACACTGCATGCCTCCTCGTTAGTATCCCGCACTTATGAGATTTCCTCTGGCGCTCACCTCCAAGATCGCCGCCTACATTATCGGAAATAAGCTGCGCGGGACGAAAAAGTTCGCCACCGTCCTGCAGCTCGAGCCGCTCCATACCTGCAATCTTACGTGCACCGGGTGCGGCCGGATTCGTGAATATTCCACTTCGCTGAAAGATATTTTGCCGCTGGAGGATTGCCTCTCGGCGGCGACGGAGTGCAACGCCCCGATGGTCTCGATCTGCGGCGGCGAACCCCTGATTTATCCGCAGATCGAAGCGCTCATCGGCGGTCTCCTCGAGCAGGGCCGGATCGTTTACGTCTGCACCAACGCGATGTTCATGCGCAAAAAGATGCGCGAATGGCTCACCGCCGAATTCCCGAAGCGCGCCGATTTTGTCGAGGCAAAGATCGCCAGCCTCCTGGCCGCCAGTTTGATCACGGAAAAAGACGCAGCCGCCATCCGGGGCGGCCCGAAGGATCCGTCGAAGCCGACGATCGCGCCGAGCAGTTGGATGTATTGGAATGTCCACCTCGACGGGCTCGAGCGGACGCACGATTTGATCGTCGAGCGGGAAGGCGTTTTCAAAGAGTGCATCCTCGCGATCAAGATGGCGAAGCAGCTCGGCTACCAGGTCGCGACCAATACCACGATCTACAAGGAGACCAACATGGACGAGGTCGAGCAGATGTTCGATTACCTGAGCGATCTCGGGGTCGACGGCCACACCATCACGCCCGGCTACGAATACGACGCGGCCAAAAAGGACATGGTCACGCGGCTAAATTTGCAGCCGGAAAACTTCTTTCTCACCCGCGACCTGACGGTGAAGAAATTCGCGCGGATGGAAGAGTGGATGAACCGCTACACCTTCTTCGGGACGCCGGTTTATTTTGAATTCCTCGCCGGCCATCGCGATCTCACCTGCTCGGCCTGGGCGATCCCGACGCGCAACATCAGCGGCTGGAAAGCGCCCTGCTATTTCATGACCGACGCGGTCGGCTCGAAGGGGCACTACAGCTCCTACGCCGAGATGCTCGAGGACGTCGATTGGGATAAATACGGGGTGATCGACGGCGTGGCGAGGGATCCGCGTTGCGAAAATTGCATGACCCACTGCGGCTACGAGCCAACCGCCAGTCTCGGCTTGAACGCGAAACGCGGCGACACCTGGAAGACGATCAAGTTCAACTTCGCGGCCAAACCGACCCCGACCGGGAAAGGCAACGAGATCGCGGTCTACAACGGGGTCACATCCGGGAACGGGCATCTTACTGGGAAAAAAGCCGATCCCGTCGCGCAGGCGTCGTGAGGCATGGCTAATCCCTCCGCGAATATCATTCCGCTCGCCGGCGCAGCCAGGCAGGAATCCGCCCGCCTCGCGACTCGCGAAGAGCTGAGCAGCGCGATTTCGCGCGCCCAGAAGAATCTTCTTCGCCAGCAAAAGCCTGACGGCCATTGGGTCGGCGAATTGAAGGTCGATAGCACGCTTTGCTCCGATTACGTGCTCTTCATGCATTGGCTCGGCGAGGTGGACGAGACGCTCCAGCGCCGCTGCGCAAAGCACATTCTCAAGCGCCAGCTCCCCGATGGCGGCTGGAATATTTACTACGGCGGCCCGAGCGAGATCAACGCCTGCGTCAAAGCCTACTTCGCGCTCAAGCTCGCCGGGCACAGTCCCGACGCCCCCTTCATGCGGGAAGCGCGCGCCAACATTCTGCGGCTCGGCGGCATCCCGCGGATGAATACCTACAGCAAGCTTTACCTGGCATTGTTAGGGCAATTTCCCTGGAAATATTTGCCCGTCATCCCGGTCGAGATGGTCCTCCTCCCGAGCTGGTCCTTTTTCAACATCTACAAAATGTCCTCCTGGAGCCGGGCCATGCTCATCCCGCTCGCCATCATCAATCATTTCAAGCCGCCCCGCGGCCTCCCGGAAGACAGGCAACTGCACGAGCTCTTCCCTGTCGGCACGGAGGGGAACGATTTCACGCTTCCGCGCGATCAGCGTCTTCTCACCTGGCGGAATTTTTTCCTGCGCGCCGATCGCGCTCTCAAGTGGCTCGAGCCGATGCACAGCCGCGGCTTGCGCGAGCGCGCGCTGGAGGAGGCGGAACGCTGGATGGTGGAACGGATCGGAGAAGGGAGCGACGGCCTCGCGGCGGTTTTCCCGGCGATGCTCAACTCCATCATTGCGCTGCGCGCTCTGGATTATCCGAAGGACCATCCGCTCTATCAAAAGGCGCTGCGGGATTTCGCGGGGCTCTTCGTCGATGATGAGGAGGATTTTCGGATTCAACCCTGTCTTTCGCCCGTCTGGGACACCGCGATCAATATCATCTCGCTGGCCGAGTCCGGGTTTCCGGCGCAGCATCCCGCCCTCCAGAAAGCAGCCCAATGGCTGGTCGACCGGGAGGTGCGGGTGCGCTGCGATTGGACGGAGAATAATTCGCACGCCGAAGCGAGCGGCTGGACCTTCGAATACAACAACGTTTTTTATCCCGATACGGACGACACCGCGATGGTCCTGATGGCCCTCCGGCTCGTCCGGCCTAACGAGCAGTCGGAGCTCGCGGTCGTCTTCAAGCGCGCGCTCGATTGGCAGCTGAGTTTTCAATGCGAGGACGGCGGCTGGGCGGCTTTCGACAAGGATGTGACCCGGCACTGGCTCGAGGACATGCCCTTCGCCGATCACAACGCGATCCTCGATCCCACCTGCAGCGATCTGACCGCGCGCACCCTGGAATTGTTAGGCTACATCGGTTTCAACCCGGGCCGTCCGCTCGTGCACAAGGCGATTCGCTATCTGCGCGAGACGCAGGAGCACGACGGCTCCTGGTATGGCCGCTGGGGAGTGAATTACATTTACGGCACCTGGCAGGTCCTGCGCGGGCTGAGCGCGATCGGCGAAGACATGACCGAAGACTGGATTTTGCGCGGGCGCGACTGGCTGGAGAGTTGCCAGAACGACGACGGCGGCTGGGGCGAGACCTGCGCCTCGTATGAGAATCCCGATCTCAAAGGAAAGGGCGCGAGCACCGCCTCGCAGACCGCCTGGGCGCTGATGGGAATTTGCGCCTGCCGCGATCTCGATCGGCCGAGCGTGCAGCGCGGATTGCGCTACCTGCTTTCCACCCAGCGTGAAGATGGCGCCTGGGACGAGCCGCAAATTACCGGCACCGGGTTCCCGCGGGTCTTCTATTTGAAGTACGACATGTACCGGCAAAATTTCCCGCTCCTCGCCCTCGCGACCTACGTGAACTACCGCAGCGGCATCGGCCACTACCAGAGCTTCTACCGCTGGGCCGGGCGGTAGTTGTAGCGTCCGCGAGCGCTTTCCATTCAGAAACACCGGGCGGGACGCCCGCTGGCCCCACCGGCAAGATGCCTGTGCTACGGGGCAATCTTCCCGCCCCAGGAAAGAATCTTCGCTTTCGTCCCGGCGGCTTCCGCTTCCTTGATCTCGCCGTTGCGATTGTAGAATAAGGAGAGACTCGTCCAGCCGATCTGGTCGTTAGGCTTGAGCTCGACCGTTTTCTTGCCCGCCTCGATCGCTTCGGGAAAGCGTCCCAGTTTCATCAGCGCCATCCCGAGGGCGTGCCAGCCGTCGAAAAACTGCGGGTCGAGCTCGACACAACGCCGGTATTTTTCGACCGCGCTTTCCAGCTCGCCGATCGCGAGATCGCCGTTCGCATCGTCAAAGATTTCTTCGACTGAATCCATTGCTGAAGAAAACCCCAAATCCCAAACAAATTCCAGAGCATTTGCCAAAAGCAGCTTCCGATTGGCGAAGTTGTAGCCGGGGGCGTTGACCCCGGCCGCTCTGGCGCCTGACCCGGGTTTACGCCGGCGGGGTCAACGGCCCCCGGCTACAACATGCCGGCAGAGCCGGCTTGGAGCCTGGGATTTGGGATTTCCGCGTCCGCGGTTATCCCGGCGCCGTCTGCGGTTTCGTCTCCTGCACGCCGGCGGAGCGCCGGCGCTCGCGCAGCCATTCCTGGAAGACCACCTGGCCCTTGTTGCGCAAGGTGCGGCGCTCCAGAAGAGGACGCGCCAGGGCAAACTGTGCGGTGTCGAGCGGCGCCCGTTTTTCCAGCACGACAAGGAGCCCGCCATCCGGCTGCGGCACCAGATCGCTCACGCTTCCGGGATTCATCTCGGCCACGGTTTGTTTGATCGCGTTCATCTCCGGGGTCTCGTTTTTGGGCTCCGGCCTAGCCGTGGGGGCAGTTCCGGGCGGATTGTCGAGAAGCGCAAAGGAAGGAATTTTTTCCGCCTTCACTCCCGCCTGGGTGGCCGCTTCTTCGATCGGCTTCCCACTCTTGAGCGCGTCTTGCAATTGCGTCGCCGCCGCCGCGGCCTTCGCCGCGAGCAACGCCTGCGTCCGTTCCTGCTTCAAGGCTTCCACGATTTTCGGGCGCGCTTCCTCGAGGCTGAGCGGCCGGGCCGGATCGATCTTGGCGAGGTGCTCGATATAGAAACCGCTCCCGGTTTGGATCGCATCGCTGTTTGGCGACTCATTCGTTAGGGCAAAAGCGGTCTGCGCCAGCTCCGGCGCGGCCGCCAGTTGCGGATCGGGCGCGCTCTGCGAGAACTCACCCGTCGTCTTCGGAGTGAGGTGAAACTTCGCCGCGACTGCATCGAAGTTCGCGTTTTTCGCCTGCAGCGCCTCGAGAAAGTCGTTCGCGGTGTCGGCCAGTTTTTGCAGCACGTCGATCCGCGGTTTGCCGGTCAGCTTTTTCTGCTCATCGGTCAGGCCGAAATCGACGTATTG
>JBBQHV010000108.1:0-6664 GCA_038324295.1 Chthoniobacterales bacterium | reverse complement strand
TTTCGGCAGTCACCGGATCTGCTGGTTCCATCTCGGTCTGTCCCTCAGCACGCAGTTCTTCCAACGGGATGAGTCGCTGTCCTTTCCCGCGCTTGATCGCCATCGCGCGACGCTGCTCGTCGGCCAGAAAATATTTCAGCGCCTTAAGCAGATAGGAACGGAGCCGCCCCTTCTCCTTCCGGACAGCGTTCAGGCTTTCACGTTCGAATAACGATGCGAAGAAACCTTGGGTAAGATCCTCCGCTTCCTCGTGGCCGCAGCCCTGCCGCCTAACGAATGCGTAAAGTGGCCGCCAGTAAATGTGGCAAAGTGTTTCGAGCGCCTCCTGGGCCGCCGGCGATTCACCTTGCGCCTCCAGCACCACGCTCCAATGCGTGGTGGCGAATGCCATCGCACCATACTGCGGATCTCCGCCAACGGCGCCCGAGGAAGTCACCTCATCATCAGCAGACACGCTCTGATCCAAGTGAAAAAGCTCGCGAACAGCAAGGCTTCATCTTACCGAAACACTGGCAGCTTGTTCGTCACACGATGACTTCGCTTCGCTTCGCCTCGCCGGCGAATTTTCCCCTTTGCTAACGACTATTCGAGCGTTTCAATTAGGGCCTTGGCCGAGCATAAGAAAATTTTCGGGACCGATGGCGTCCGCGGGGTGGCGAACGTCGAACCGGTCACAGCGGAGACGGCCCTGAAACTGGGGCGGGCGGCGGCCCATGTTTTCACGACGATGAACCCACGCGAACACGCCGCCGGTTTGCGCCCGAAAATCGTCCTCGGCAAAGACACCCGCCTCTCCGGCTACATGCTGGAGAATGCGCTCGTCGCCGGGATCACGTCGTTAGGCGTGGATGTCCTCCTGATCGGGCCGCTCCCCACCCCGGGCGTAGCCTATATTACGCGCTCGCTCCGGGCCGACGCCGGGATTGTTCTTTCCGCCTCGCACAATTCCTACGAGGACAACGGGATCAAATTTTTCCGGCACGACGGCTACAAGCTGGACGACGAGATCGAGCGCGAAATCGAGCAGCTCGTCTTCACCGGCGAGATCGATTCCATCCGGCCGACGGCCGGAAAAATCGGCCGCGCCACCCGCATCGACGACGCCCTCGGGCGTTATGTCGAGTTCGCCAAGACCAGCTTCCCGCGCGGAGTTTCGCTCGAGAAAATGCGGGTCGCGGTCGATGTCGCGAACGGCGCGGGCTACAAATCGACTCCCTGCATTTTGCGCGAGCTCGGGGCGGAGATCACGGTCGCGCACAACCAGCCGAACGGCACCAACATCAACGCCGGTTGCGGAAGTACCCATCCGGAGGAGATCCAGCGACTCGTCAGGAAAAGCGGCGCGAGCGTCGGGATCTCGAACGACGGCG
This sequence comes from Chthoniobacterales bacterium, assembly GCA_038324295.1. Classification (GTDB taxonomy): domain Bacteria; phylum Verrucomicrobiota; class Verrucomicrobiia; order Chthoniobacterales; family UBA10450; genus Palsa-1392. Next base: position 5,294 of record JBBQHV010000108.1, on the reverse strand, counting down.
ATGCCGATCGCGTCCTCCTCTGCGATGAAAAGGGTGAGATTGTGGACGGCGATGAAATCCTCGCGATCGCGTCGGTCGATTTGCTGGCCCGGGGCCAGCTCGCCCAGAACACGCTCGTCGCCACCGTCATGAGCAACTTCGGGCTCGACGAAGCGCTCGCCCCGCATGGCGGGAAAGTGATCCGCACGAAGGTGGGCGACCGCTACGTGCTCGAGGAGATGATGCGGCAGAATCTCAATCTCGGCGGGGAACAAAGCGGGCACATGATCTTTCGCGATTTCACCACGACGGGCGACGGGATCATCAGTGCCCTGCAAATTTTGCGGATCATGCAGGCGACCGGGAAACCGTTGAGCGAGCTGAAGAAATGCCTGAGGAAATATCCGCAGGCCCAGCGCAACCTGCGGGTGAAGGAAAAGCCCGCGCTCGAGACGATGCCCAAGGTGATGGAGTTGGTCAGCGCGGCGGAGAAGGAACTGGGAGGCGCGGGTCGCGTGCTCCTGCGCTATTCCGGGACCGAGCCGAAGATTCGGCTTCTCATCGAAGGCCAGAAATCGGAAGAGATCGAGCGCCAGGCCGACGAGATTGCGGAGGCGATCGCGAGCGCGATTGGGGAAGAGGTCGCATAAGTCGTATAGGTCCTATCATGAATCTCTCCCAAGTCGTCGAAGCGCTCCTCATTAGCGCGCAAAAACCGCTCACTCCGCGCGAGCTGGTAAGCGCGCTGAAAAGCGCGGGCGACGAGGACGAACTTCAGCCTAACGAATTCGCGAAAACCAGCGAAGCGGAGGTGGCGGCCGCGCTCGGGCAGTTGAAAATCAACTACCTCGAGCAGGAGCGCGCCTTTCAGCTCGTGGAAAAGGCGGACGGCTGGCAGCTGGCGAGCGATCCCGCCTATGCGCGCTGGGTGAAACAGCTCTTTCCCGCCGCCAAACCCGCCCGGCTCACCCCGCCCTCCCTCGAGACCCTTGCCATCATCGCCTATCGCCAGCCGATCACGCGGGCCGACGTCGAGGCCGTCCGCGGGGTCGCGATCGAGAGCGTGCTTCAGACGCTGATGGAACGCGGGCTGGTCAAAATCGCGGGACGCGCCGAAGTCCCGGGGCGTCCGTTGCTTTACGAGACGACGGAATTTTTTCTCGAGCACTTCGGCCTGCGCGATCTCGACGAGCTGCCGAATTCCGACGAACTGAAGCGTCGTCAGCTTCCGACCGCGGCGGTCGCAGCGGAACCGGCGCCTGCGCCCGAAGCTCTGCCTATCGAATCCGCAACGGCTGCCGCCGAAAGCGAGTCCGGTTGATCGGGCGGCGGCCGCTTCCCGGCAGATTCGCCTAACGGCCGACCCAAGATGCGGATTGACTTCCCATTCTATTTCCTGAAGCTCAAGGACCTATGAAAACGAGGCCCTTGTTTCCAACCCTCTCTGCCTTCCTCCTTCTCGCCGCCCCTGCTTTCGCGCAGGTGGCGAACAGTCCTCATTCCCCGAGCGACGAACAACAGATCAGAAGAATCGAGCAGGATTGGCTCGACGCGATCGTGAAGCGCGACGCCTCCTATTTGGAAAAAATCGAGGCGGACGATTTCATCGTGACCGGGCCATCGGGCCGAACCTTGAACAAACAGGAGGACATCAAAGACACGACGAGCGGCGAGACGACCTTCGCCAAGATGACGATCGATGAGCTGAACGTGCGCCTCTACGGCGACACCGCCATCGCTCACGGCATCGCCACGGTGAAAGCGCACACCAAAGGGAAAAATGAGAGCGGCCGCTATGCCTGGACCGATGTCTTCGTGAAAATGAACGGAGAATGGAAAGCGGTCTCGGGCCAGGTGACCGCGATTGCACGGGAGAAATAGCAAAAGATGAAAAAGTTTGCCTTCGGTTGTGGGGGAATCCTCCTTGTCGTCGCCTTCTTCGCGGTCATCATCGCGATCTGGATGGCCGGCAGATACAACAGCCTGGTCAAGCTCGACCAAAGCGTGAACCAATCCTGGGCACAGGTGCAGAACGTCTACCAGCGGCGAGCGGACCTCATCCCGAACCTCGTGCAGACTGTGAGCGGCGCGGCCAATTTCGAAAAATCGACCCTCATCGCGGTGACAAACGCGCGCGCCAGCGTCGGCCGGGTTCAGCTCGATCCGAACAAAGCGCCGACCGATGCCGCCCAGCTGGAAAAGTTCCAGGCCGCGCAAGGCCAGCTGAGCAATGCGCTCTCGCGGCTCCTCGTGGTCTCGGAGAATTATCCGCAACTGCGCGCGAACGAAAATTTCCAGGCGCTCCAGGCGCAGCTCGAAGGAACGGAGAACCGGATCACGGTCGAACGCGGCAATTTCAACAAAACGGTGCAGGCCTACAACACCGCGGTGCGGAGCTTCCCGACGAATTTCTTTGCGGGCATGTTCGGATTCCCGCCGCGTCCTTTCTTCAACGCCCAGCCCGGGGCGGAGAAAGCGCCGGAAGTGAAGTTCGATTTTGGAACGACTCCCGCGCCCACAGCCGCGCCGATCGCGACTCCGTAAGGCTTTGAACCTGCCGTCATCGCGCCGGGCCTGGTCGCTCGCGCTCGGGATAGCGCTCGCGCTCGCTGGGCTTTTCCCCGGCGCGCTCCGTTCCGCCTCGGCGGAAAAAATTCCTCCAAAGCCCGATCGTTATTTCAACGACTACGCCGGGGTCACCGATCAGGCGACGACGCTGCAACTGAACGAGCAGCTCGCGCAGTTCGAGCGCGAGACCTCCACCCAACTCCTCGTCGCGGTTTATCGCACGATGGAGAGTGAATCGTCGGTCGCGGATTACACCCAGCGGATCGCGCAGACCTGGGGCGTCGGGCAGAAGAGCCAGAACAACGGCGCCGTCCTTTTCGTTTTCGTCGAGAACCATCAGATGTTCATCCAGACCGGCTACGGCCTGGAAGGCGCGCTGCCCGACGCGACCTGCTTCGACATCACGCACAACGTGATCGCGCCGCACTTCAAGCAGGGCGACTACGCGGCCGGATTGAAAGCCGGGATCACCGCGATGATGCAGGCGGTGCGCGGCGAATACAAAGGAAGCGGCAAGACGAACTTGGAAAAACAAAATGGCGGCGGCGGATTTCCGTTCGGTCTGATTATTTTCGTCGTCATTTTGCTGGCCATCATCGCCTCGCGCTGGGGACGCAAGGCACGGCGCGGCTACGGCTACAGCGGCTGGGGCGGGCCGTTCATCGGCGGGTTCGGGGGCGGCGGATGGTCCGGCGGCGGCTCGAGCGGCGGTGGTGGCTTCAGCGGGTTCAGCGGCGGCGGGGGCAGTTTTGGCGGCGGAGGCGCCGGCTCGGGTTGGTAACGATGCGCACAAAAGCCTTTGTCGAAAAACTGGATCACGCGCGCATTGTTCAGGCGATCGCCGCCGCGGAAAAGAAAACCTCCGGCGAGATCCGGGTTTACATCAAGCGGGGCGAAATCGCCGACGCCGTTCAGGCGGCGCGGGAACAATTCGAAACACTCGGGATGACCGCGACCCGCGAGCGCAACGGCATCCTCATTTTCGTCGCGCCGCGCTCGCAGAAATTTGCCGTCATCGGGGATGAAGGAATTCATCTGCGTTGCGGGGACGAATTCTGGCAGCAGCTCGTGAATGCGATGCAGCAACATTTCCGGGCCGAAAATTTCACCGACGCGGTCATCCACGCGATCGATCGGACGGGCGAATTGCTCTCAAAGGAATTCCCGCGCCAGTCCGACGATCGCGACGAATTGCCCAACCGGGTGGAGGAAGGCTAAGCGTTCTGCTTCGTAATCGGGCGCGTGCTCCTCCTGGCGATCGGGTCACCTTGGCTTAGCTAATTGTAGGGCTGCGTATCAGCCGCTCTCTTAGATATCGGTGTTCGAACACGATCACGAGCAGGAGCAGGAAAAAGGAGCGGGTTGCAAAACCCGCGCAATCGTGTTCATTCCACGTCCCGCAGCGAGTTTCCAACACGTTGCGCCGTTGGTCCCTGGGTTTCCGTCGCTGACGCGAAACCGCGCTCGCCAGGGGGAACCCGGCGCTTTAGGAGTTTCGGATTTCGGATTTCGAGTTTCGGATTTTTTAGCATCCGCTCCCTCGTCTCCGTGGTCCGCTAATAAAGTCATGCCAGTTCGTTACGGTCGTTTTGAAATGCCCAAGACCCTCGTCAAAGACGAGGCGTCCTCCACCGACACCTACGCCAGGTTCACCGCCGAGCCCTTCGAAGCCGGCTACGGTCACACGGTCGGGAATTCCCTCCGCCGCGTTCTTCTTTCTTCGCTTGAAGGCGCCGCCATCACGGCGGTGAAAATCAACGGCGCCCAGCACGAGTTCGGCACCCTCCCCGGGGTGGTCGAAGATGTCACCGACATCGTGCTCAATCTTAAGCGGATCAAGTTCAAGGCTGCCGATCCCGAGATGCGCCAGCTCTCGCTCAACGTAAACAAGGAAGGCGAAGTGACCGCGGGCGACATCACGCTCGTGCAGGGCTACGAAGTGCTCAATCCCAAGCAGGTCATCTGCACGCTCGACAAGAAGCACAAGTTTGAAGCCGAACTCGACGTCCGCGTCGGGCGCGGATTCGCCACCGGCGACGAAAACAAGCGACCCGACCAGGCCATCGGCCTCATCCCGATCGACTCCATTTTTTCCCCGGTCACCCGGGTGAAATACGCGGTCGAAAATACTCGCGTCGGTCAACGGACCGATTACGACAAGCTCATCCTCGAAGTCTGGACGGACGGTCGCCTCACCCCCGACGACGCCCTCCTCCAGGCCTCCGCGATTCTGCGCCATCACCTCGATGTCTTCGTCAATTTCAACGAGGACGTGATCGAGTTCGACGAGACGCCGGCCGGTGTTTCCGAGGAAAACGTCAAGCTGAAGAAGCTCCTCAACATGAGCGTGAACGAAATCGAGCTGAGCGTGCGGGCGGCGAATTGCCTGAACAACGCCAACATCACGACCGTCGGCCAGCTCGCCCAGAAGAGCGAGGCGGAGATGCTGAAGTATCGCAACTTCGGCAAGAAATCGCTCAACGAAATCAAAGACAAATTGCTGCAGCTCGGCCTCGGTCTCGGTCAGAAATTCGATCCCGGCCTGGTCGATCTCCCGATGAGCGCCGACGGGGCCAATGGCGCGGACGCAGAATAATCGTTAGGCAGAAAATTTTATCCTGGAGAAGCAGCGATGAGGCACCAAAAGAAAACCGTTAAACTGGGATTAACCGCGGCGCACCGGAAGGCGCTGCTGGCTAATCAGGTTTGCAGCTTGATCGAACATCAGCGGATCAAGACGACCCTGG
>JBBQHV010000107.1:0-6665 GCA_038324295.1 Chthoniobacterales bacterium | reverse complement strand
GCGGGTGAAAGCGATCTGCGACTGGGTGCACAACCACATCACGTTTGGTTATCATTTTGCCAATCCCTCCAAGTCGGCCTTCGACGTCTACACCACGGGGCAGGGCGTTTGCCGCGATTTCAGTCATCTCGCGCTCACCTTCTGCCGCTGCATGAACATCCCGGCGCGCTACGTCACCGGCTACATGGGAGACTTCGGTGTCCCGGTGGTTTTGCCGATGGATTTCAGCGGCTGGTTCGAAGTTTACCTGGGCGATCGCTGGTACACCTTCGACGCGCGCCACAACATTCCGCGGATCGGCCGCATCGTCATGGCGGTGGGCCGCGATGCCGCGGACGTCGCCCTAACGACCAATTTTGGCAGCGCGACCCTGAAGAAATTTTTCGTGATCAGCGACGAATTGCCAGCCGTCCCGGCCGACACTCCGCTTCCCGTGGAAAGCTAGTCAGGGCCGCTCGATCGGCTCGCTTGGAGGGACGACCGCCGTGTCGTCCGTGTTTGCAGATCAGAATCTCGGACGGGACAGCGCCCGTCCCTCCAGGGCAAAAGAACAATTACTGCCTGCTCAGCCGGTAGAACAGGTATCCGCCGATCGCGAGAAAGAGCACGTTCGGAAACCAGACGAGAAGCTCGGGATGAATCGCGGGGTTCCCGCGCAAGGTGTCGGCGATGATGATGAAGAGAAAATAAAAGATCGCCACGAGCAGCCCGGTGGCGAACCCGACCGAGGTCTCGCGCCGATGGGTGGTGATGCCTAACGGCACCCCGATGAGGGCAAAGGCCAGACAGGAGAAAGGAAAGGAGAAGCGCTTATTGATTTCGGTGCGCGTCTCACTTTGGTTCGCCCGGTTGCCGGAATTGAGCTGGTCGATGAGCTGCGAAAGGGAAAGGGCGGAGCGGCTCGGCCGTTTTTTTTCCTTCTCGTAAAGCTCCTCCAGACTGATCGGCAGCGTCCCCTCCGCCAGGCTGATGCCGTCGCGAATTTTAGTCAGATCGTAAGGGTCTTTCGCATCGCGCTCCTCATAGCGCGCGTCGTAGAGATGGAGAAGGAGGCGTCGGTGAGGCAAATCTGCTTCCAGTTTTCCGGTGCGCGCATGGGTCACCCGAACGGGCAGATCGTGTTCGTCCATCTGGAAGACGAGGATGTTCTCGAGCTCGTTGCCTTCCTTTTTTCCGACATAAATTTTCCGCCCGGGAAATTGGTCGATCACCTGGTCGCCGCCGAAGAGCGCGATCGGGTTGCGCGTCGCGAGATCGAAAATGCTGCTCCGCAGTTTTTCCTGTGCGGCCGGCGCGACGTCGACATTTAACCAGAGACAAATCGCGGTGCAAATGAGCGCCAGGACCGCCAGCGGAAGGCAAATCCGCGTCACGCTCACGCCATTGGAGCGGAGCGCGATCAGTTCGTTATCCGCGGAAAGCCGGCCGAAGACGAGGAGAATGGCGGTGAGCAGCCCCCAGGGAATCGTAAAGATGAGGGAGAAGGGCAGGACGTAGGCGATGAACGTGAGGAGGTATTCGAGCGGCACGTCGTGATTGACGAGCAGCGGGAGGAGCTTGCGAAAGATGTTGCCGACCACGAGCACGAGGCTCAGCACCACGATCGCGAAGAGGACGTTGACGATCAGCTCCCGGGCCACGTAGCGGTCGATCAATTTCACGATGGCTGTCTGTTAATTCGATTCCACGCGCGAGACAAGGGCGCTTGCTTCTCCCCCAACCTCGCTAACTTGATCAGCCTTGAAGAAAGTCGCTTCCGCTCACCGCCGTCGTGGCGCCGTCCACCTCGCCCTCGTGGCCGCCATTTGCCTGACGAGTTGCGAAACGGTCACCCGCCATTTCGTGCAGCCGGCGCCGGATTGGCAAGCGCGCATTGGACAACTCCAATATCAAGGCCCGAAGACGACCCTGATCGGCGACGTGCTCGTGCGCTATTCGAGCAAGGGCGATTTTGAGCTGACTTTCAGCAAAGGGCCCGGCGTCACGCTTCTGACCGTGCGCCAGAACGATAAGTTCGTCCGGGTGAGCGGTCCCCTCGCCCGCGGCTCGTGGTCGGGACCGCCTAACGAGACCCCGGCCCGGTTGCGCGGCTGGATTTCCTTGCGCAAGGCGCTCTTGCAGAAGAAAACGGAACCGCTTATTCAGCAGGCCGCCGGCCCGGACTATTTCACCTTCGCGTTCTGAGCGGGGCGGCTGCTGATGTCGTATTCGAAATTCATCGCCCGCCTCGTGACCGAGCGCCGCGGCCTCGTCTGGCTAATGGTCGCGCTCCTCGCCGGCGCGAGCATCTACGTCCTCGTCACGCGCCTGACGCTCGACAGCGAGGTGCTCAATCTGCTCCCCGGAAAATTCGAATCGGTCCAGGGGCTCAAGGTTTACAACAACGATTTCGCCCAGACGCGCGAGCTGACCTTTGCCCTCCTCTGTCAGCCTGACGACGTCGACCGGCTGGAGGAATTTTCGCCGATTTTCGCCGAGCGCCTCCGCGCGCAACCCTGGAGCACGCGTGTCCTCGCCGGCTCGCCCATGGAAACCCCGGAGGGCATTCACGACCTGCAAGGCCTCGCCGTCCCGCTCCTCCTCAATCTCGAGCCGGCAGCTTTTGCCGAGACCATCGCCGTCCTGCAACCAGCGAAATTGCAGGAGCGCCTCGCCCGCTTGCATCAGGAAATCGAAGCCGGCTCGCCCCGGCCGGAGTTTGAGTTGCAGCTCGATCCGTTAGGCGTGGTCGCGCCCGCGCTCAAGCCCTTCGCGGGCAACGCCGCGCTCGAAGAAGGCCAGCCGCTCGCTTCGCCCGATCGCACCTTGCGCATTTTTCTCGTCGTGACCAATCAGCCGAGCCTCGACGCCTACGATTCGCAGGCGCTCATGCGCAAGGTAAACGCCTTCCGTGCCGCGGCCGGTGCCGGCTGGGAAGGAAGCGCTCCGCTCGAGGTGCTCGTGACCGGACGTTCCGCTTACGTCTCGGAGATTTCACTGAGCATGCGGCACGACATCATCGTCACGCTGCTCGGCTCGATCTTTCTCGTCAGCTGCGTTTTCTACGTCGGTTTCCGGCGCTGGCTGCCACTTCTCGGGATGGGTTTTTCGTTGCTCTTGTGTTGCCTCGTCGCGCTCGCCGTCGGGCTCCTCATTTTCCACGAGCTCAACATGGTCACGATCGGGATGTGCGCGATTCTCATCGGACTCGGGGTCGATTTCGCGATCCTGATTTTCGGTCGCTACCAGCAGGCGCGCAACGAAGGGAGCGACCACGCTCCCGCGATCGAGGAAGCGGTCGCCAGGCTCGGCCGCGCCATCTTTTTCGGCGCCTTCACGACTTCAGTCGGCTTCCTCGCGCTATTGTTAGGCGGGGCGGCCGGTTTCACCCAGCTCGGCGTCCTCATCGCCATCGGCATTCTCGTGGCGGGACTTTTCATGACGAGCGTTTTCTTCCTCTTCACCCGCGAACGCTCGCTCCCCCCGCGCCACGATTGGATTCTCACCCTCGTTAGGCGCTACGTCCGCCGGATGCTCCGCGCCCCCGCCCTCATCATCTGGATCGCGCTCCCGATCTTGCTCATCCTTTTCGGCATCGCGGTCTCGCCCCGGCCGCCGATTATTTTCGACGCGAGCACCCAGTCGATGGAGCCGAAGTCGAGCGATGCGGGGCACGCTCTCAAGACGATTATGGCGAAAATGCCGACCCGCTGGGAGCCGGTCATCGGAATTGTGCGCGCGCCTAACGAGGAGCAGCTCCACGCCGATTGGCAGAAAATCCAGGCGCACTGGCGCGACCTGCAAAAGGCCGGGGCGATCAAGGATTTCTCGACTCCGGCCGCACTCACCCTTTCGCCCGGCTTGCTCGACGCGAATCGGCGGCGGCTCGGCGCGCTCGATTTTGCGGCGACCCGGCAGGCCCTGGAAAACGCGATCCGGGAGGAAGGATTCAGCCGCGAGACTTTTGCCCCGGGGTTTGCTTTGCTCGATCGATTGCAGGCGGTCGCGCGCGGCACGCAGCCGATCCCGGATTGGCGCAAACAACTGCCGGCAAACTCGAGCTGGTGGTTTCTGGTCGACCGTTATTTTGCGCACGAGCCGCTCCTCACGGTCGGTTTCGTGACCTCGAACAAGCCGGTCGAGACGCACGCGCAAAAGGAAAAGCTCAGCCAGGAACTGCCGGTCGCGGGCGTCCCGATGACGCTCTCGGGTTGGAGCTTTACCCTGACCGATCTGCTCCCGTGGTCGCATCACCAGCTTATCCTGATCAGCGCGCTGATGGCGTTTTTCGACGCTTCCCTCCTCGCGGTTCTTTACCGCGATCTGCGCTTGTGGCTCATCCAGATCGCTACCCTCGCGCTCGCGGTCGGCGCCATGATTGCGACGATGAAGCTCGCCTCTATTCCGCTCAATCTCCTCAATGTTCTCGCTTTCCGCCTCGTCCTCGCGATCGGCGTCGATTACGGCATCTACGTGCTGCTCGTCTGGCAAAAAGCGCGCGACGTCGAGCACGATGTCGCGGGCGTGCTGAAGCCGGTCGCGCTTGCTGGGCTGACCGCAATTGCCGGTTTCGGTTCGTTAGGCTTTGCCAACAATCCGACCCTGAGCGGGCTCGGGATCGCCTGCGCGATCGGGTTGGCCTGGAGCTTGTTTGCGACGATTTTCTTTACCCTGCCGGCCGCCGCCGCCGCCGCGCCGAAGTTAAGTCATTAAGCGCGGCGGCTGCTTTCCTCCGGGGAGGACGGGGTGTCACCCCGTCGTTCGGTGCAGTCTGCGCCGAACCGTGCGCAGAAGGGGGGTGGAGAATTTTGAAGAGGTTGTCGTCAACTCAAATTCGTTGGTTGTGCTGCGCGCAAATGGCCTTGGGCGAGACTCGCCCAAGTGCGACGGGGTAACACCCCGTCCTCCCCAGAATCATCCGCGCGATCGATTATTTCTTGGCGCGACGCCGTCAAAGCGCACATTGCTTGTCCAACTTTATGATCCGAAAACGTTTTCTTCCTATCGCACTCCTCTTTTTCGGCCTAACGATGGCCGCTTCCGCCCAGCCCCTCGCCCCTCACGAAGTCAAAGCTCTCCTCGATCAGATCCGCGCGAAGCGGGCCGGCACGCCGCAGGTGCAGGCCGATTTTCAGGAGGAAAAGGACGTCCACCTCATGAACAAGCCGATCAGCAGCGCGGGCAAAGTCTTGTTTCAGTCGCCGAACAAATTCCGGCGTGAAGTGGAGGGCAACTCGCCCAGCGTGACGGTGAGCAACGGTCAGGTGCTCTGGATTTACTACCCGAAATTCAAGTCGGCCGAACGCTACTCGTTAGGCCGGCACTCCCCGCTCGACGCCGGGATCGCCGCCCTCACCGCCGCGCTCAATCTCGAGAATGTCGAGAACAGCTATCACATCACGGGGAGCAAGGAAGCGGACGGCTACACGCTTCAACTGGCTCCACGTAATCCGTCCCTTAAGCGTCTGCTCAAGACGTTCAACATCCAGATGAACGCCAACCTGCAAGTGACCCGCACCGAGATGGTCCAGCCGAACGGCGATCACATCGTGACGAATTACTCGAACGAATCGCGCGCCCCGATTCCGCCCGAGACTTTCCAATTCACCCCCCCGGCCGGAACGAACGTGACGACGCCGTTAGGCCACTAGACGTCGCGGGAAAAATCCGGGGAGGACGGGGTGTTACCCCGTCGCACTCGCCGCGGCGAGGCCCTTCGGGCGCGACGCAACCCGCTAAGCCGAGCTAACGGCACCCCCCCCGACAAACTCCACGCAATCTCTTCGCGCGGTTCGGCGCAGACTGCACCGAACGACGGGGTGACACCCCGTCCTCCCCGGAGTTGTTCTGCGACCTGGTCGAGAAATCAGCCGGTGGACTGGCGGCTTGCGCTTCATCCTTTCGCAGGAACAGTGGGCGTCCGCGCGATGCTCACCGTTTCTCAAGTCTCCAAATCTTTCGCCGGGCGCGTTCTCTTCGAGGAGGTCTCGCTCCAGGTGAATCGGGGCGATCGCATCGGCCTGGTCGGGCCTAACGGCGCCGGTAAATCGACGCTCTTCTCGCTCATTCTCGACGAAGCGTCGCCCGACGCGGGCAAGATCTCGCTCGAGAAAAGCGCGACGCTCGGATACCTGCCGCAGGAAACCGCTGCCGCCGGGGACGAGTCCGTCCTCGAGCTGGCCTGCGGCAAATCGCGCCAGGCGCTGGAAGATGAGCACGATTGGGAAATCGAGCCGAAGGCGAAACGCATTCTCGCGGGCCTCGCTTTTCGGGAGAGCGATTTTGCGCGTCCGGCCTCGGCTCTGAGCGGCGGCTGGATCATGCGCGCGTACCTCGCGCGTCTTCTCGTGAAGGAACCGGATCTTCTTCTCCTCGACGAGCCGACGAACCATCTCGATCTCGATTCGTTAGTCTGGTTCCAGGAATATTTGAAAAATTATCCCGGCGCGATCCTCATGATCTCGCACGATCGCGAATTCCTGAACGCGCTCGTCGGCAGCATCGTCGAGATCGCGAACGCCAAACTCGTGCGCTACCGCGGGAATTGGGACAGCTACGTCGAGCAAAAAGCGGCGCGCGAAGAGCAGCAACTGGCCGCCTACAAAAACCAGCAGAAAGAGATCGCGTCGCTTCAGCAATTTGCCGATCGCTTTCGGGCGAAGGCGAGCAAAGCGTCGCAAGCGCAG
>JBBQHV010000106.1:0-6694 GCA_038324295.1 Chthoniobacterales bacterium | reverse complement strand
TGCGACGACTCGCCGAATCGGCATGCGACCAAACACGCCCATGCCACCGGCCATCCCGTGATTGCGTCGGCCCAGCCAGGGGAGCGCTGGCTCTACTCTTATCCGGACGATGCTTTCGCCACTTACCGGAAGTGGCTGCGCAAGCCCCTGTAGCGGCGGTCTATGACCGTCGATGGGGGCGGCCCTTCCCAAGCAGACACGACGGTCACAGACCGTCGCTACAGGGGCTTGCGCAGACGCTCATGATCGCGGAGATGGAGCGCGACCCGGCGGCGAGAGGCGGCAAAATCTTTGGCGAAGGGCCCGACTCGTTTTAGAGTCGGCGATGATTTCTCTGCGCACGCTTGTTCTTTTTCTTTCGTTAGGCTTGGGTCTCGCAGCTGCTCGGGCCGACGAAGGCATGTGGCTCTTCAACCATCCGCCGACCAAACAGCTGAAGCAGAAATACCAGTTCGATCCGACGCCGCAGTGGCTCGATCATCTGCGCAAAGCGAGCGTCCGCTTCAATTCCGGCGGAAGCGGTTCTTTCATTTCGGCCGATGGCCTGACGATCACCAATCACCACGTGGGCGCCGATACTTTGCAGAAACTGAGCAGCGCCGAGCACAACTATCTGCACGACGGCTTTTATGCAAAAACGCAGGCGGAAGAACAACGCGCGCTCGACCTCGAGCTCAACGTTCTCGAGTCGATCGAAGACGTGACCGCGCGTGTCAATGCCGCGGTCAAGCCCTCGATGGATTCGGATGCGGCGCTCGCCGCGCGCCGCGCCATCATTGCCGAGATCGAGAAGGAGTCGAAGGACAAGACCGGATTGCGCAGCGATGTCGTGACTCTTTACGAGGGCGGCTCCTACCAGCTCTATCGCTACAAAGTTTACACCGACGTGCGCCTCGTCTTCGCGCCGGAGCAACAGGCGGCGTTTTATGGCGGCGATCCGGATAACTTCGAATACCCGCGCTACGACCTCGATATCTGTCTCTTCCGCGTCTACGAAAACGGGAAACCGGCCAGGATCGATCACTATCTCAAGTTCAACTCGGCCGGCGCGAAGGAAGGCGATCTCGTTTTTGTGAGTGGAAATCCCGGCCGGACCGATCGCGAGCTCACCGTCTCCGAATTGACCGACACGCGCGACCGGGTGATGCCGTCGACTCTCGCGATGTATTACCGGCGGGAAGTTGCCCTAACGAGTTTCAGCGAACGCTCGCTCGAGAATGCGCGGCGCGCGCGCGACGCACTCTTCGGCGTGCAAAACAGCCGCAAAGCTTTTACCGGAATGCTCGGCGGTCTGCTCGATCCGGCGATCTTCGGCAAGCTCGAGTCGGACGAAGTGAAGTTGCGCCAGGAAATGGAGGCGCGCTCGGCCCAGGACCCTGCCTGCCAGGCGGCGCTCGGCGCTTACGACAAAATCAAAAGCGCGCAGGCCGCGATCGTCAAGAACGCGCCGGTTTATGACTACTACGAAAGCGAACGGCGTCGTCTCGGACTCTACCGGCAGCCGCGCGGATTCAACGGCACCCTTTTCAAATACGCGCGCTTTCTCATCCGCGCGGCGGAGGAGCGGAAGAAGCCGAACGGCGAACGCCTGCCCGCCTATCAGGAAAGTTCGCGCGAGCCGCTCGAGCTCGAGCTTTTTTCCACCGAGCCGATCTACGACGATCTGGAAGAGCTGGAATTGACTTATTCGTTAACCGAATTGGCGAACGAGTTCGGCGCCGACGACGCCCTCGTCAAGAAAGTGCTGGCCGGCAAATCTCCCTCGGCGCGCGCGGCCGAGCTGGTCACGGGGACGAAGTTAAAGGACGTGGCTTTCCGCAAGGAAATGTATGCGGCGGAGAGCGCGACAATCAAAGCGGCGCACGATCCGTTGCTCGATCTCGCGCTTCTCATCGACCCGACCGCGCGCGCTGCGCGCAAAGTTTATGACAGCAGCGACGAGGCGAAGCAGCAGGCCTACGCGCAGATCGCCCGGGCGCGTTTCGCGATCGAGGGAGCGAGCACCTACCCGGACGCCACCTTCACCCTCCGCCTCTCCTATGGGACGGTGCGCGGCTACGAGGAGAATGGAAAACAGATCCCGGCCTTCACCGATTTCGCCGGTCTCTACGAGCGGGCCACCGAGCATAAGAACAGGGAGCCGTTCGATCTGCCGCAGCGCTGGGTCGAGCGCAAAGGCCAGCTCTCGTTAGGCACAAACTTCAATTTCGTCTGCGACGCCGACATCATCGGCGGGAATAGCGGCAGCCCGGTCGTGAATCGGGCGGGTGAGTTCATCGGCATCATCTTCGACGGCAACATTCAATCGCTCGTCCTCGATTACGTTTACACGGACAAGCAGGCGCGCGCCGTCTCGGTCGATTCGGCCGCGATCGTGGAAGCGCTGCGCAAGGTTTACGACGCGAGCGCGCTCGCCGACGAGATCGAAGGCAAGACGAAATAGAGAAGTCAGCGCGCGGCGAGGCCGGAAAACAAGAGGAGAGCGCCCCATCCCGCCACCAGCAGACCGAGGACGCGGCCGCCGAGAGGCCCGAACGGCATCACTTTTTCCAGAAGCACGAAAAGCGTAAGCCCGCCGATCCACCAGATACTCATGACCCCGCCAAAAAAGAGCAGGCACATCAGAATCCAGCAGCAGCCGAGGCAATAGGCGCCGTGCGCCAGTCCCATCCGGACCGCTCCGAGGCGACCCGGCTGCCAGTGGTTCGCGATGAAGTGGACCGGCGATCGGCAACGATCGAGGCAGGCGGTTTTCATCGGAGTCAGTTGATAAAGGCCGGCCGCCAGGAGGAGGATGCCGCCCAGGATCGGGCCCTTCGTCACCATCATGGGGCTGAGAAGCGAGGCGCGATCCAATCCCCATTGCGCCAGGGTCGCGCCGGCGCCGAACAAGCTCCAGATCACGATATAGCCTGTTACAAAAAGCCCGGTCGCAGCCGTGCTCGCGCCCTCGCGGACGGCTTTGCGCGAGATAGCGGCATAAATCATAACCATCGGGATCGCCGAGGGCACCATCATCCCAACCATCATGATGACCCACATCGCGAGCATCGCGACGAAGTAATCCACCGTCCAGGCCGGGCCGGTCGGGCTCATTCCTGCACCGGAGCGCGCCCCCTCCACGAGATAGAACCACGCGAGGAGCGTGATGATGCCGAGGCCGCTCAGGATGATGATCCGATCGCGCAGCGGCAAGGAAGGAACGAGACGGCGCGACCGCGCTCCGCCCTCTGCCGGGACTTTCCTGCCTAACGAACGTAGCTCAGCGAATGACGCCATCCTGATTCATGTGCAGGATGTTGAACTGCCCGTAAGTCCCGTCGAGCTCGAGCGGAATTGGGCCGGTCACTTTCGTTTTCCCGCTCGCCATTTCCGCGACATTGTATTCGAAGCCATTGGGCAATTCGATCCGGGCCCGCGCCGGTTCGCCGGAGAAAGGGTTCGTCGTGGGAGTGCCGCGCGATTCGATAAGGCCCGGAACGCTGACCGTCGCCTCGCGCGCGTCGACGTCGATCTTCACCTTCATCGGCGCGTAAACCGGGTCGAGTATTTCCGCCATGGTGCTGGCGAAAACATTGAAATGGGTCGCGCCCGGTTTTGTCGATTCGCCGCGCAAGACCTTGTGCAAGGCTTCGCGCTGCTTCTGGTCGGCGCGCTCGTCGATCACGATTTGTTCCCGGCCGTTGCCTTCAGCAATTTCGCCGGGCCAGCGAAAAACGAGAGCAAAATTGAGATCGTCGAGGCGCGTCTCGTTAAAATTCCCTTCATCGATATGCCCGCAACCGATCGCCTCGCAGTGGCCATGCGTACTCGGCGAGTAGAACTGGCAGGGACAACCCCAGGCACAGTTGCAGTTAACGAATTCGGCTCCGCGAATCATCCATGTGTCGCTCATTTTTCCTCCTCGGCTGATGTTGCTGTGAGTCGGCGCGCCGGCGCCGGGTGATCATCCGACTTTAGCGGAACGATCTCGCCCGTGAAGTCAAAACGACTTCCGAGCCTCAGACGATCCAGCCCTTTCCGCGATACTCCATGTAATCCGCGGTCGTCTGCGCGACCGCGCGGCCGAAATAGCGCTCGACCACGCGGAGGGCGAGATCGGTTCCACTCGTTAGGCCGCCCGCGGTCGAGACCTTTTCGTTTTCGACGAAACGCACCCCGCGTTTCACCTTGATATCCGGATACTCCTTTTCCAGCTTGTCGAGGAATTCGTGGTGGGTCGTCGCCGGCTTGCCCGAGAGCAAACCGGCCTTGGCCAGCTTGAACGCGCCGGTGCAGACCGACATCGTGACATCCGCGCTCGGGGCGGCCTTGCGCAGCCACTCGATCATGGTGTCGGAGCCTTTTTGCGCTGGAATCACGACCACCTTCACTTCCGGCACATTGGCGAACGTGTAGTCGGGCACGATTTTCAAGCCGCTCCCCGAGGTTACGGTTCCCGCTTTCTCCGCCACGGTGAAGAGATGGAACGGCGGCTCGGTCGCGTTCGGCAGATTGACGCTCTCGAAGACTCCCCATGGCCCAGAGAAATCGATCACGTTCAGATATTCCGAGATCAAGACCGCCACCGGAATGCTCCCGGAAGCCGGCGGCTTGAGTCGTGATGTCTGCACGACCAATCCTTTGATCTCGGAAGCCCTGGAGTCGTTAGGCGCGAGCAGAACGGCGGCGGGTAAGCCGGCTGCGACAGTGGTGAGGAATCTTCTTCTTTTCATAGTTAGACAATCAGTTGGTTCGTAACGCGGAAATCGGATTAATCATGGTGGCCCGGCGCGCCGGCAGCAGGCAGGCGCAGACCGCCACGCCTAACAACACCATGACGACGGCAAGAAAGGTCAGCGGATCGGTCGGGGAAACGCCGTAGAGGATCTCGCGCATCAGCCTAACGAGAAAGAACGCGCCGATCGTTCCGCCGGCGAGCCCAAGCAAAACAAGTGTGAGCCCCTGGCGCAGAACCATTTTCAAGACCGCCCCGCGACTCGCACCTAACGCCATCCGAATCCCGATCTCCTGCGTGCGCTGGTTTACGGAAAAGGCGAGCACGCCGCCGATCCCGGCCGCCGTGATGAGAAGCGCGAGAAAAGCGAAGAGACCGAGCAAAGTCGCGAGCAAGCGCGGCGCGGCGAGCGATTTGCTCCGCACCTGCTCGAGCGTCTCGATCCGCGTGACCGGCTGCTGCGGATCGACCCGCCGAATCGCTTCGCGCAACCCGCTACTCAGGGTTCCAGGCGCCGCGTGCGTGCGCAGGATGAGCGCGCCCGCGGTGAGCGCGTTGCCGGCGCGCAAGGGAAGATGAATTTCATCGACCGGGGGCAGATTGATTTGCTGCCGCGCATTCGCGACCACGCCGACGATCGTATTCCAGGTCTGCCCGTTGTCGAAACTGATCCGCTGCCCGACCGGATCCTCCGCCGGCCAGAGCCGGCTCGCGAGCGACTGATTGATGATCGCGACCTGCGGCGCATTCTGAGTGTCGCCGGAATTAAAGGCGCGCCCGCGCAGGAGCGGTTCGCCCACCGTCTTGAAATAATTTTCGCTGCTGATCAGAACAAGCGCGGCAGTCGAGGCCGCATTGGCCTGCGCTCCGCGGTGTTCGATCGTGAACGGGGTCGGGTGATTGGCCAGCCCATTCAACGGCACGCTCCCGGAAACGGCGGCCGACTCCACACCCGGCAGGCGTTCGACTTCGCGCAGGCTGCGATCCCAGAAATCGAGCCGCTTCGCGAAGGTGTTATAGCGCGAAAAATTCAGGCTCACGTTTGCGGTCAGGACGCGCTGCGTATCGACGCCGGGATCGACCTGCTGCAATTGAAAAAGACTGCGCGCGGCGAGCGCGGCGCCGACGAGGAGCGGCACGGAAATCGCCACCTGGCCGACGATGAGCAACCCGCGCAAACGCCCGCCCTGCGCACCGGTCCCGCGGGTCCCATCCTTGAGCGCACCGAAGAGCGCGCCGCCCCCCGGCAACCTCGGCCACGAGCCGACGAACAATCCGGTGAGGAGCGAAACGGCCGCGGTGAAGAGCAGGACGGGCGCGCTGATCCCGATCTCATCGGCGCGCGGAAGAAAGGCCGCCGCGTAGGAGGTGAGCGCGTCGAGCCCCCAGACCGCGAGCGCCAGTCCCGCGCAACCGCCTAACGACGCCAGGACGATATTCTCGGTGATGAGTTGTTGCAGGATGCGCCCCCGGCTCGCGCCCAGGGCGACCCGCATGGCGAGCTCGCGCTCGCGCAAAACCAGCCGTGAGAGAGCGAGGTTCGCGACATTCGCGCAGGCGATGAGAAGCACGAAACCGGAGGTCGCGAGAAGAATGAAAAGGGGCGTGCGCGCGTTGCCGGTGAAGGCGTTCGTGACGCTTTCCATCCGCACCTTGTAGCCGTCGGCGGTCGGATAATTTTGCGGATACTCGCGCGCCAGCTCCGCCCCGATGCGCTGCGCATCGGCCAGCGCCTGCGCCGGCGTCACACCATCTTTCAGACGCGCGAAAACGTGGCTGATGATGCGCCCGTCGCGGTTCGTCAGGACGCTTGCGCGCCCGCGGAAAGGACACGCCGCGGCCGGCATGAAGATCTCGTCCTCATTCGGAAAAGCCGGCAGCGGCGGGAGCACGCCCACGACCGTATGCGGCTTGTCGTTCATCTGAAAAACCTTCCCGATCACGTTCGGATCGCCGCCGAAACTCTTCTGCCAATAG
>JBBQHV010000105.1:0-6800 GCA_038324295.1 Chthoniobacterales bacterium | reverse complement strand
CTTTGAGTTTTTGGCACAAGCCTACGTCGCGACCGACCCACACTTCGACGGCCGCGTCACCGTTCCCGTGCTCTGGGACAAGGACACCCGCCGGATCGTGAACAACTCCGAGGACGATATCTGCCGGATGTTCAACGACGCTTTTGCCGGCTTCGGCAAACCGATCAGCGACCTTTTCCCTGACGACATCGCGGAGGCGCAGGCCGAGCTTTCGCATTTCATCTACGAGAAGATCAACAACGGCGTTTACCGCGCCGGCTTCTCCACCCGCCAGCGCAGCTACGAGCGCGCGGCCCGCACCGTCTTCGCCGCGCTCGATGAAATGGAGGCGCGCCTAACGACGAGCCGCTACCTCTTCGGCGGCCGCATCGTGGAGAGCGATTGGCGCTTCTTCTGCACCCTCGTGCGTTTCGATGCGGTCTATTACGGACACTTCAAGTGCAACCTGCGGCGGATACTCGATTACCCGAATCTGCACGGTTACCTGCTCGATTTATATCAGCAGCCGGGCATCGCCGCGACTGTCAATCTCGATCACATCAAGCGCCATTACTACATGACGCACGAGGCGATCAATCCGAACCGGATCGTGCCGATCGGGCCGATCCTGGATCTCGACGCGCCGCATGGGCGGGAGAAATTGTCGGCGTGATAGCGACGCGCGGGGTGAAATCCGCGACGCTCATAGAGCGCCGCTACAGCGCGTGCGTCATCTGCTGTAAACGGCGGTCTGTGACCGTCGTCGAGCGACCTAAAACCTCTCGCCATCGGCATGCAGCCGATGGATTTCGCCAGCAAACTCCCAATCTTCCGTAATTCCACTTCTGAGTCGCCAATTCTCCGCTGCGGAGGAGATGATCGAAGAAGCCTTTCTGCCAATGCGGAGATGCGACCGCTTTTTGCCGCGCGACTGACAAGGCCGGCACGGACGGGATTCTCGCGCACGAAGTACTTTAGAGAGCGCGTTCTTGAGAGACTTCATCCAGGCAGAGAGAGCGATCCTTTCGCCGTCGCAGACGACAAACAGGTGTAAATGATCCGGCATCAGAACATAGCAGCCGACCCATGCACCATGCTCGGGGCCGACGTCCGCAAACTGTCGGAAAGCCTCGTGAACATCTGGCGAATTTAGGATTGCCCGGCGTGCAGCAGTGCTGGCGGTAACGAAGTAAACCGGCGTTCGCACATAGACGCGCTCGAGACGCGCAAGGCGGCGGGGGTGCATAAACAGGAAGCGTATTAGGATCGGCGAAAGGCTGGCAACAACAACTCTGTAGCGGCGGTCTGTGACCGTCGCCGGAAGCGCAACCCTTCGATCAACGATTGCGACGCTCACAGAGCGCCGCTACAGAGAGAGCCCCGTGCCTCAGCTTCCACCAGCAAAAACCTTGTCGCTGCGGGATCGCAAATGGGTCCCGGTCGCCTGGGTCGCGCTCTGTCTCATCTGGGGCTCCACCTGGCTCGCGATCAAGATCGGCCTGAACGATCTGCCGCCCATCTCCTTCTGCGCGATCCGTTTTGTCATCGCCGCCGCAGTCCTTTTCGCGATCTGCCTCGGGCGGTTTCCGCTCCCACGAAGCCTGAGGGATTACGGCTTTCTCGCCTTCACCGGCATCCTCACTTTCGGCGTGAATTACGGCCTCCTCTTCTGGGGCGAGCAACATGTTTCCTCCGGACTGGCCGCGATTTTGCAGGCGACCATTCCGACCTTCGGCTTGCTCTTCGCCCATTGGATGCTGCCGGCGGAACCGATGCGCTGGGAACGAATCGCGGGCGCCTTGCTCGCGCTCGGCGGAGTCGCGCTTATTTGCTTCAAACTGCTCGATTTCCATGGGCTTTGGGCCTTCTGGGGCGGCGTCGCGATCGTCGCAGGCGCGGTCGTGGTGGCTTATGCGAACGTTCTGATCAAGGCGCGCCAGACGCAGTTTGCGCCCGCCGTGATGGCCGCGTGGCAGATGCTTTTTGCGCTCGTCCCGCTGCTCTTGCTCGGCTTCTGGACGGAGGGAAATCCGCTCCACTTTCGCTGGACCATGCTCGCGGTCGGCTGCCTTCTTTATCTCGCGCTGGTCGGCTCCGTCCTCGCCTTTCTCCTCTTCTACTGGCTGCTCAATCGTGTCGCTGTGACCAACCTTCTCACCATTTCACTCATCACTCCGCCGCTTGCTGTGGGGCTCGGCTGGTTCGTGGCCGGCGAAACCCTTTCCCGCTGGGCATTGTTAGGCGCGGCCCTCGTTCTTTCCGGAGTCGCGCTGATTCTCTGGAAAAGTGCGCAGCCGGCGGCGGGAGCGAATGACGAAGCTCGAAACAATGACGAATGACTAAGCCCGAAAGGTTGGTCCTTTTTCGTCCTTCGGATTTCGTCATTCGTTTTCCTCAATCGAGCGCGGCTTTTCCGCTGTCGCTCGTTCGTCCTGCACCCGCAGAGACGGCAGCCCCACAATCTCATACGTGCCGGAGGCGATCCCGATTCCGGCTTGCTCGAGCGCGGCCAGGATTTCGCGACTCATCGCGTCCTTCACGTCGCGCACGCCCCGCTCATCCACGACGAAGCGGACCGTCAATTCGACCCAGTTATCCGTGATCCGGAGATAGACCTTCGGTTCGAACTCGGCGTCCTTCACGAAATAGCGCTCCCGCATCGTGCGAAGGGCTTCGTGACCGACTTCTGTGACCTGCACGGTGTGGCGGCGCGCGACCGCGAGCAGAATCTCCTCCACTTTTGCCCAATCGTCCTTGTAAGAGATCGGGATCATCATTTCCTCCCAGAGATAGGGGAAGTCGCGGGTGTAATTAAAAACCGGCTCGTCGAAAATCTGGCCGTTGGAGACACTCACAACCCGGCCGGTGTATTGGCGGCTGCGCACCCACACTTCCGGATCGGCGCCCTGCACCGCGGGCGGCTGACCCATTTCCATGATCGTCGTCTGCAAAAAGCCGAGCGCGATGACGTCGCCGCGCACCCCGCCCATGACGATGCGGTCGCCCACGCTAAAGGTGTTGCCGCGCAGGATGACCATGTAGCCGGCGAAAGCGGTCACGACTTTTTGTAGGGCGAAGGCGAGGCCGGCGGTGACAAGACCGAGGGCGGTGGCGAGGCGCGTCGGGTCGTCGAACCAGATGGAGAGAATCGTAAGGAGCAGGACCATCGCGGTCGCAAGCGTGATCCCCTGCCCGGTCCAGAATGCGATCCAGAGTTTGCCCCGCGGCACGATCAGCCGCACGAGCCAGCGCAGGCTCCAGCGCACAATGAGAAAGCAGCCGATCGCCGCGAGGGTGAGGAGCACCTTTTGCCCGTTCTCCGGATTCACTCCGACGAACTTGATTCCGAACAATTCAAAGGCACCGCCGAAAGGCGTCTGGGCGGCCGCGGCGGCGAGCAGACCGGCCAGCATCAGATCCGCCTGGTCATCCGGAGAGAAGTGCTCATTGCAGGAGAATCGTGTCCCAAGGCTTGAGCGGTTGGTCGATCTCCGGAATGGTAGCGGCCATGCGCTGGTCCGCTGCGTTGCTCTTCCTCGGCCTCGCCCTTTCCTTTTCGTTAGGCAACCGGGCGCGGGCCGGGGAACACTGGGTGACCTACGAGAACTGCCGCCTGCTCCCGAACCCGTCCAACGACGGTGACAGCTTCCACGTCCGGGCCGGACGGAAGGAATACATCTTCCGGCTCTACTTCGTCGACACCCCGGAAACAGACGCGAGCGTGCCGGAGCGCGTCGCGGAGCAGGCAAAATATTTTCACGTCTCCGTACCGCAGACCCTCCAGATCGGAGCCGAGGCGGAACGTTTCACCCGGCAAAAACTTTCCGTGCCTTTCACGGTCGAGACCTGCAAAGAGGATGCGCGCGGGCGGAGCCGCCTGCGGCGCTATTTCGCCTTCGTCGAGATCGGGAATGTAGATCTCGCCGAAGCCCTCGTGAGCAACGGACTGGCGCGCGTCTAC
Source organism: Chthoniobacterales bacterium (assembly GCA_038324295.1). Lineage (GTDB taxonomy): Bacteria > Verrucomicrobiota > Verrucomicrobiia > Chthoniobacterales > UBA10450 > Palsa-1392. Next base: position 2,860 of record JBBQHV010000105.1, on the reverse strand, counting down.
GGCGCGCCGGCGCATCCGCCGGATCGCGCCGCGCCCGCGGCCGAGAAGCGAAAACTGGAGCAACTCGAGCGCAACGCGAAGTCGCAAAAGCTCGGCGGCTGGGGGGTGAACGCCGGGCGGCTGGGCACGCGCAGCGCGACGAAGCCGAGCGCGAGTCCGGCCGCCGGCGCGGACTCTTTCGACGCGTTTTTCCATCCGAAAACGACGCCGGCCACCGAGGCAGGCTCCGCGCCGGCCGGCAAGCTCGACATCAACAACGCGAGCAGCGAGGCGCTGCAGGACCTGCCCGGAATCGGCCCGGTTCTGGCGCAACGGATCGTTGCCGCCCGACCGTTTCAGAGCGCGGATGAATTGCAGCGCGTCCCGGGAATCGGCGCGAAAAAATACGAGCTGCTGCGGTCTTATTTTCGGTAGCAATGACCCATCAATTCCCGGAAACGCGCAGCATGTCGTGGGACGCGCACGAATCGAAGCGGGAACGCCTCCTCTCGCGCGAGTGGCTGGTCACGAACGGCCTCGGCGGCTATGCCTCCGGCACCGTCTCGGGCGCGATTACCCGACGCTACCACGGGCTCCTGACCGCCGCCCTTCCAGCGCCCTTCGGGCGCGTTGTCATGTGGAGTCACGTCCTGGAAAGGTTGCGCTTCAGCGACGAGGACATGATCTCGTTAGGCGCGGAGGAGCGCGCGGGCGGGCAGCTCGATCTGCAGGGGGCGGATTACCTGAAGGAGTTTCGCCTCGAAGAAGGATTGCCGGTCTGGATCTTCGAAGTCCGTCGCCTAACGATCGAGAAACGCCTCCTCATGCCGCATCGGCAGAATACCGTGCACGTCAGCTATCGGGTGGCGGGCGAGGGCGCGCGGCCCCGGCTCGAGTTGCGGCCGGCTTTTAACTTTCGCCATTACGAAAGCCCGGTCGGGCAGTTGCCGGACGCGCCTTACGAAATCCGGATGGCTGCGGGTCGCTACGAGATCGTCGAGAAAAGCTCCGAGCTTCCGCCGCTCCGGATGCGGCTGGGCGATTGTTCCTCCGCCTTCCTGATCAAGCCGCGCCGGATCCACGAAGTCGTTTATCGCACCGAACTGGAGCGCGGCTACGACTACGAAGGCGACCTTTGGAGTCCCGGTGTGTTCCAGATCGATCTCGAGAATCGCGCGACCGTCACGATCATCGGGTCGACCGAAGACTGGAGCATCATCGACATATTGACTCCGGTGACGGCACGCGCGGAAGAGAGCGTCCGGCGCGAACGACTGCTCGATCAGGCCGTCCCCGGCGCGCGGAAGGGCGTTGCCGCGGAACTGGTTTTCGCGGCCGATCAATTTGTCATCACGCCGGCCGGCCGGGCCGAGGAAGCGACCCGCGCCCACGCCTCGGGCGACGAGGTCCGCACGATCATCGCCGGTTATCATTGGTTCACCGATTGGGGTCGCGACACCATGATCAGTCTCGAAGGCCTAACGATCATAACCGGGCGCACCCTCGAAGCCGGCTACATCCTGCGCACCTTCGCGCATTACGTTTGGCACGGGCTCATTCCGAATATGTTTCCCGACGGCGAAAAGAAAGGCCTTTACCACACCGCGGACGCGACTCTTTGGTTTTTCCACGCCCTTGGCCGTTACCTCGCCGCGACCAACGACCGCACCACGCTCGCGATTCTTTTGCCGACCCTTTGCGAGATCGTCGAGCACCATCTGCGCGGGACCGATTTCAACATTCGCATCGACCCTGCCGACGGGCTCCTTGCGCAGGGAAAAGAAGGTTACCAGCTCACCTGGATGGACGCGAAGATGGGCGATTGGGTCGTGACCCCGCGACGCGGCAAAGCAGTCGAGCTGAGTGCGCTCTGGTTCAATGCGCTCCAGCTCCTCGCCGGCTGGTTGCGCGAGAGCGGCGATGAAAAATCCGCCGCGCGTTACGCGAAGGAAGCGGAGAAAACGCGGCGCTCCTTCAATGAGCGCTTTTGGTGCAAGAAGGGCGGTTATCTTTACGACGTGATCGATGGACCGAAGGGCGACGACGATTCGATTCGGCCGAACCAGGTCATCGCCATCTCGCTCGATCATCCGGTGCTGGAGCGGGAGCGCTGGGTGCCAGTGCTGGCAGTGGTCGAGCGCGATCTGCTCACGCCGGTCGGCCTTCGTTCCCTCTCGCCTCACAATCCGGATTACAAAAAGAACTACCACGGCGACCTCAAAACCCGCGACGCCGCCTATCATCAGGGCACGGTCTGGGCCTGGCTGATCGGCCCGTTCATCGACGCCTGGCTAAAACTCCACCCTAACGAACATAAGACCGCCCGAAAATTCCTCAGCGCCTTCCCCCTCCATCTCGACGAAGCGGGCCTTGGCACGATCAGCGAAGTCTTCGACGCGGAAACGCCGCACACCCCGCGCGGTTGCATCGCGCAGGCCTGGAGCGTCGCGGAAGTGCTGCGCTCCTGGGTAAAAACGGAGCCGGACGCCTGACTCCTACCTGAGAAAGAGATTCCTCTTCTTCAGGTCGATGATCGCCGAAGGAGTTGGGAAAGGAAATGGTCGCGCGCGTCGCGCCGTATCGCGAATTGCTTGCCCGCACGCCGGTCGTTAGGCTGAATCGCCGCCGCCGGCTTGCCACCGGGCCGGAAGGGACGAGAATGAAAATAGTCGGAAGCCAATCACTCGATGAGAACGACATTACTCGGGCTGACCATTGCGGCGCTTCTCCTCGGCGCTTGTGCCCGGCGCCCGACGGAGGCGGAGCGCAACGCGGAGATCGAGCGCCGCGTCGAGCAGCGCCTCGCGCAGGAACATCAGGCCGAGGCCGAACAGAGACTCGCACTGCGGGCCGCCGCGCTCGAAGCACGCGAAAAATTGCT
>JBBQHV010000104.1:0-6895 GCA_038324295.1 Chthoniobacterales bacterium | reverse complement strand
GCGTCCCCATGGTGATGAAGGTCGCTCCGAAGAGACCGGCAAAGATGGTGTATTCGATCCCAAACATGCCGACGATTTTCTGCCAGCCGTGTTTCGCCGGATCGAGGCCGGTAGTGAGGAAGTCGTGCAGATGAAATCCGCCGGTCCGCGCCACGATTTCATTCCAGCCGCCCGGGATGGAAAAGTAGAGCAGCCCGACCGCAACGAGCGCGCTCCCGAACATGATCGAGGCCTGGATGAGATCGGTCCAGATAACGGCCTTGATTCCGCCTAACGTCGTGTAAACGGCAGTCAAAATGACGATCGCGACCGTGGAAAGGACGTAGATCCAGAGCGTCTGCGCTGGATTCGGGCGGACGCCGCTGATCATTTCGTAAGCGAGCGCGAGGGCGATGGCGCCGACGTAAAGACGAGCGCCGGAAGCGAGCAGCCGCGTGATCATGAAGACGGCGGAGGCGGAGTTTTTCGTGCGGGTGCCGAAACGAGCGGTCAGGTATTCGTAGATCGAGAAGACTTTGTAGTCGTAGTAGGGCTTGATGAAGATGTAGCTGACGAGGATGCGGGCGATGATCGTGCCGATGGCGAGCTGCAGATAGGTGTAATTGCGGAGCGCAAAACCTTCGCCGGGTGTGCCGAAAAATGTGCCGGCGCTCGTCTCCGCCGCGATGATGGAAGCGAGCACCGCCCACCACGGAATCTTCCGCCCGCCGAGGGCGAAGTCTTCGAGGCTGTCCTCCTTCCGGCCCATGTAGAGGCCGATGAAGATGATGACAAAAAAATAGAGGAGGAGAACTCCGCTATCGATGAGGAGGCGCGCGTCCACGGCGGACTACTTAGCCACGGATGAACACGGATGAAACACGGATTTTTGGGAAAAAAAACCCGCCCGGCCTCTCATCTTATCCGTGTTTAATCCGTGTTAATCTGTGGCCAATGAAAACTTCCGAGATCGCCGCGCCCGATTTCGATCTCGCGCTCACGCTCGACTCCGGTCAGACGTTCCATTGGGAATCGTTCGGCAAAGGGTATGTCGGGACGATCGGGGAGAGGGCGGTCTGGGTGGAACAGCGCGAGGACCTCTTGCAGGTTTGCAGCGAGGCGCCGACCGGGTCGCCGCGGCGACCGCTCCCCGGAATTGTGGCGCGCTATTTTTCTCTCGATCACCCGCTCGGGGAAATTTGCGCGTCGTTGCCTGACGATCCCGTGATGCAGGCGGCGGCGGCCTTCTGCCGCGGGCTCCGGATCATGCGCCAGCCGCGCTGGGAATGTCTTGCCACCTTCATCACTTCCTCGATGAAACAGGTCGCGCACATCCGGCAGATCTCGCGCACCCTCCGCGAGCGTTTTGGCACGCGACGTTCGTTAGGCCAGATTCATCTTTACAGCTATCCGCGGCCGGAGGTGCTGGCCGATCTGGACGAAACCGATCTGCGCCATTGCGCGCTCGGATATCGCGCGAAAAACCTGCTTGCCACCGCCCGCCTGATTACGAACGGCGAAGTCGACCTCGAGACCCTGGCCGATCTCCCCGATGACGAGCTGCGCGCGCAGCTTTGCGACCTCCCCGGAGTGGGCGCGAAGGTGGCCAATTGCGTCATGCTCTTCGCCTACGAACGGCTGCGCGCTTTCCCGATCGACGTCTGGATCGAGCGCGTTCTGCGCGAAAAATATTTTCCGCGCCGGCGCAAGTTTCGCCCCGGCGAATTACAGCGTTTTAGCGCGAAGCATTTCGGCGCGCATGGCGGCTACGCGCAGCAGTATCTTTTTCACCACGCGCGCAAGACGAGCCCGCGCCGGTTGTCAGCCAGGGTGAGCTGAGATAAATTTCCTGCTGAATATCTCTCTTGAACCGGCGCGCGAGGCGCTCTCTCGGACCGGTTCGCGGTCGCGCGGCGACGGAGCAATCATGGAACCAAATCGGGAACGGCGAAAAGTCTGGTGGGCGATTCTTGCCTCGCTCCTGCTTCATCTTCTGGTTGGGCTTTCGCTGGCGGCCTTTGCCGGCAAGCGCGACCTGACGACGGAGGATGGATCGCCTCCGCAATTGACGATCGTGGAAATGGCGGAACCGACTCCACCGCCCGCCCTACCCCTTGTGCCGAAGAACGCCCCGACCGCAGTGGTCGATCCGGCGCACAAGTCGGAGGTCGCGCCTAACGAGAAGACGTTCGAAGCGAACGAGAACTCGATCGCGGCGGCGGAGAAAGCGGCGACGGAAAAAAATTTCATGCCCGGCCAGGACGGGAAGGAGCGGCCCTTCACCAACCTGGAGGAGCACGAACAAACCTTCGGTAAGGACGGCGCACCGGCCCAGCCGACACCTACCCCGGCGCCCAAAACCGCACCCACGCCTAACGAAACTCCGACCCCCGCCCCGACCGAGACGCCGGCGCCAGATCAGCTCGCGCTCCTCACTCAGACCCCGACGCCCATCCCCTCGCCACCCGCCACGGAGGAGAAGACGGAAGTTCCCACGCCCAGCGAGACACCGCTTCCCACGCCAACGCCGCAGGCGACGCCGCCCAGCCCCAGCTCCGCCTATCGCGATCTCCAGCAGAAAACGATCATCCGCGGCGGGATCAACAACCGCGGGCGCTCCGCCGTGAATGCAGTCGGCACTCCACAGGGGCGTTACAAAAAGCAGCTTGAGGACGCGATCGGCTCGCGCTGGTACTATTACATTGGCGCGCGCATGGATCTGGCGAGCATCGGGACCACGCAGGTGCGATTCGAGATCCTGGCCGACGGCTCGGTGCAAAACCTGCGCATCACGGAAAACACGACGACAGAGGCGACGGCCAGCATCGCCCTGCGCTCGATTCAGGAGACGAAGTTCCCGCCGATTCCCGACGACCTTCTCGCCACGCTCCCGGAAGGTCACTTTACAATGGAAGAAACCTTCACGATTTTCGCCAACCGATGACCCCATTCCTGCTCGTTGATTCTCCTGGCGCGGTTCAGGGCCTGCTTAATTTTATTACCCGCGGCGGCATTTTCATGTGGCCGCTCCTGATCTGTTCCGTCGTGGCGGTCACCGTCATCCTGCTCCGGGCGGTTGCGTTGCGGGAAAAAATGGTGGTGCCGCTCGTGCTCGAATCGGAGATCGAACGGCTCGTGCCGGGCGCGAGTCCGGAGCGCCTGATGCGGATCGCGCAGATGGATTCCTCGCCGCTCGCGCGGATCGCGCTGGTCGCTTTGCAACATTTGCGCTGGCCGCGTTCGGAAAATATCGAGGCGGTCCAGACGCGCGCGCGGCACGAAATGGTGCGACTCGAGCGCGGTCTCGTCGTTCTCGAAGTCATCACCGGGATCGCGCCGCTTCTCGGTCTCCTCGGGACCGTCTCCGGTCTCGTTCATGTCTTTGCCCACATCGGTCTGAGCTCGGCCACGACCGATACGAAAGGCATCGCGGTCGGCATTTCCGAGGCGCTCAACACCACCATTTTCGGCCTCTGCATCGCCGTTCCGAGCCTGATCGCGTTCAGTTATTTCTCGAAAAAAGTGGAGGTGATGGCGGTGGAAATGGAATCGCTCGTCGCCGATCTGCTCGCGAAATGTTATTACGGCCGGGTCAATCGCGACGAGCTGCCGGCGCGCTCCACCGCCCCGACGCACGCACCGGTCGCGTGATGGCCCCGACCCTGCCGCGCCGATGAAGTTCGCCGTCCGGAAACGACGCGCGCCCACGATCATCATCGTGTCGCTGGTCGATATTCTTACCATCCTGCTCATCTTTTTTGTCGTCTCGACGACCTTCAAAAAAGATCAGCCGGAAGTGCAGATCAATCTGCCGGAATCCAAAACCTCGACGAGCAAACCGGCCGAACTCGAGCACGCGATCGTGAGCGTGGACGCGAACGACGGCCTGAAACTCGATGGTGAGACGATCGCGATCGAGCAACTCCAGGAAGCGATCACGAATCTTCCCCCGACGCGCAAGAAGTCGCTCGTCCTGAAAGCCGATGAGAAGGCTTCCTTCGGCATCATTGTGAAAGTGATGGACGCGCTCAAACTCGCCGGGGTGAAAAATCTGCCGGCCTTCACCCAATCAGCCGGCCAATGAAACTGCCCATCGTGCGCTACGGCGATCCGGTCTTGCGAGCGAAAGGCAAACGCGTCGCTGCGATCGACGACCGCGTCCGCGAGCTGGCAGAGAACATGATCGAAACAATGCGGGAAGCGAACGGCGTCGGGCTGGCTGCGCAGCAGATCGGCGAAGCGCTCCAGCTCACCGTCATCGACGTCGGCAACGTCGAGGATCGGCCGAGCACGATGAAATTAAACGGCGCGGAAGTGGAACCGAAGACTTCCATGCCGCTGGTCCTCGTGAATCCGGAGTTGGTGCTGGGCAAGGAAATAGAAGTAGGCGTAGAAGGTTGTCTCAGTTTTCCGGAGATCACGGCCGACATTTCGCGCGCGAACTCGATCGTGGCGCGCGCGCAGAATCTGGAAGGCGAACCGATCGAGATCGAAGCGACGGGCTTGCTCGCGCGGGCGCTCCAGCACGAAGTGGATCATCTCAACGGCGTCCTCTTCATCGACCGGATGAGCGCGGCGACGAAGGTGGCGTTACGGAGCCGGTTAAAGCGGATGCGGAGGGAAAACGTTGAAGGGTTGAAGGGTTGAAGCGGGCAGAGCCAGGCGTTCTTTACCGCTTCAACGCTTCAACGCTCCCACTCTTCAACTCAGTCACAGCGCCTTATACGTCACCGTGATATTGCGATAAACCATCGGCTCCTTCTGCGCGGAAAAATAAAAAAGTTCGAGCGCCGATTTCCCCACCACCCATTGGTAGCCGACGAGCGTCTGGATGACCTCGGTGTTGTTATCCCGCGAGCGCGAGATGAGCCGCCCGGTCCCATACTTTTCGTCGAAGTAGCGGCGGATTTCACCCATCCGGCTGTTGTAATGTTCTAGCGTCCAATCCGGATATTCATATTGCAGCTCGACCTGACTGAGGAGCCCGGCCTTGAAGGTAAAAAGCGTCCGCTTCAATCCCGGATGGATGAGCCCCTCGACCGTCCACACTTCTTTCCCATCGGGCTTGTCGCGCGTCACGATCTTGGCCTTGGCGCCTTTCAGCACCTTCTCCACCCGCTTCGCGGAATCATTCCAGCGGAAACCGAAAGGCGGCGGGATATCATCCGCCGCGCAGGAAAAAAGAGGTAGAAAAACGAACGCGGCCAGGGCCGCCCAGGAGAGCCGCATGATTGCCTAACGAGCGTCGATATTATAGATCGCGTAGCGGCGGACAAGCGGCGCGAGATAGCGTTCCGCTCGATGCCGCGCGTCGCCTTCGTAACGCTGCAGCGCCGCCTGATCGCGAAAAGTGATGACCGCAGCGAGGTCAAAACTCTGATCCACTTCCCGGTTCATGGGCGGCAATTCCCGTCCCGTTTTCACCCGCACGACCCCGGGCATCATCTGCAAAGAATGCGCCGCCCGCACCAGCTGCGCGCGATCGCCGGCCTGGTCCGGACGCTTCAACCACATCAGGACGACGTGCGCGACAGGATGCGGCTCGACCGGAACCGTGCTGCACCCGCCGCAGAGGAGCGGCAGCGCGATCATCCACGTTGTCCAGCCTCCGCTGATTTTTCTTACCTGCTTCCTCATCGTCTGCGGTTCGGAACTTTCGGGCAAAATGCCGGTCGCGCGAACCCTTTCGCGCCCGCCAAAATTTGCGACGCAGGACAAAACTTACCGAACCGACATGTCTCTCGAGGCCTCGCCTAACGACTCCGTGAAGTCTCGCGCGCGACCGCACGAGGGAAGAAATCGACCATGCCCAATGCTTTTTATCGTCAAGAATTTTTTGGCCGGAAAAGAAAAATAAAGTTTCGGATTTTTGCTTGTCGCTCCCCCGACTGATTCCTAATCTGAAGCCGCTGGCGGGAAGGAAAACCGCACATGTGAACAAGATGTGAATAAGGTCGGTGACGAGAATGGGGAGTGAAAGTATGAAAATTAATTTGAGACTTGTCTGGGCGCGCGACCACGCGGTTTCCTCCGGGCGCCCCCGTGGGACGCTGACCCGCCGGCGGACCGGTTTTCCCTCGTATAAACCGCTTTGCAGCGCGCTCTCCCGGGGCGCGACGGCACAAAACGGCTCCCCCGCCTTCCCTCGAGTCCGTCACACAATTGTCACCTTCACCCCGCAACTGATCATTTCCGGCGTTATTTAACGCTGTTAACAAGTCGCCATGGACGAGAAGTGTGCCCAGTTGTGGACGAAGCTTACTGCCGCTTTAAAACCGCACGTTAGCGCCGACACTTTCAAGCGCTGGTTTTCCGCCGTGAAGCTGACCGGCGCGACCAGCGAGACGGTCACGCTTCTCGTCCCGAACAACATCTATCAGTTCTGGATCGAGAGTAATCACATGCCCGCGCTGCAGGCCGCGATCAGTTCGGTCATGGGTGGGCCGCGCGACGTCAAATTTGTCTGCGCGGTCGATAGCTCCGATCTCGACGAGGCGCCGCTCGAGAAGAGACGTTCGCCCGAAGGCGCGCTCGTTGCCCAGAGCAAAGCCAAAGGCCGGGCCTGCGCCGGTCTCAATCCGCGCAACACCTTCGAGTCGTTCGTGGTCGGGCCTAACAATGAGATCGCGCACGCCGCCAGCCTCGCGGTCGCGCAATCGCCCGCCAAAACCTACAACCCGCTTTTCATCTACGGCGGCGTCGGGCTGGGTAAGACGCACCTCATGCAGGCGATCGGGCAGTTCATCGCCACCGGCGGCAAGAACACCCGCGTGATGTATCTCTCGAGCGAGTTGTTCATTAACGAATTCATCGACGCGATCCAGCACAACAACCTCGTCAAATTCCGCAAACGCTATCGCCAGGCCGACCTCCTCCTGATCGACGACATCCATTTCCTCGGCGGGAAAGAGCGCTC
>JBBQHV010000103.1:0-6899 GCA_038324295.1 Chthoniobacterales bacterium | reverse complement strand
TCGGTCACCCGCGCGGGCTCTGGTACCTCGCTTTCACCGAGGCTTGGGAACGTTTTTCCTTCTACGGAATGCAGGCGCTGCTTGTCCTCTACATGGTCAAGTATCTCCTCCTGCCGGGGCGCATCGAGCACGTCGTTGGGTTCGCCAGCTTCCGCCATCTTTACGGCGGGCTCGATGGCCAGGCGCTCGCTTCCGCGATCTTCGGCACCTACGCCGCCAGCGTTTATCTCACCCCGATCTTCGGCGGCTTCCTGGCCGACCGCCTCCTCGGCCGGGATCGCACCGTCCTGCTCGGGGCTTTGACAATGGCGGCGGGCCATTTTCTCATGGCCTTCGAGGGGGCGTTTCTTTTCGCGCTCCTTTGCCTTGTGCTTGGCAGCGGGATGTTCAAGGGCAACATCGCCAGTCAGGTCGGTGCACTCTATAAACCCGAGGACCTCCGCCGCGCCGACGCCTTCCAGATTTTCTACCTCGGCATCAATGCCGGCGTCATCGCCTCGCCGCTCATCGTCGGCACGCTTGGCGAAGTTTACGGATGGCACTACGGCTTCGCCGCCGCCGGAGTCGGCATGCTCCTCGCGACCGGCATTTATCTCGCGGGCCGGAAATATTTGCGCCCGAGGGAAGCTGAGACTCGCCCCGTTGCCTCCGCCGGTCCGGCTCCGACCGCGCCGCGCGCGAAGCTCACCGGCCGCGACTGGCGCGCCGTCATCGCGCTCCTCCTTCTCATTCCGGTCCTCGCAGTCGCGATTGTGCCTAACAATCAAATCTTCAACGCCTACCTCGTCTGGGGCGACCAGCAGTTCGACCTCGTCTTCATGGGCCACAAGCTGCCCACCACCTGGCTCGTGACCCTCGATGCCATCGTCAGCGTCAGTTTTCTCGCGCTCGTCGCGCTCTTCTACCGTTGGTATGGCAAGCGCTGGCGCGAGCCCGACGAAGTGACCAAGCTCATCATCGGCTCCGGCTTCTCCATCGCCGGCGTCATGTGTCTCGTCGCCGCCGCCGCGACCCAAACCCCGGGCCACAAAATCGGACTCTTCTGGCCGGTCTGCTTTCACGTCGTCAACAGCATCGCCTTCGCTCACCTGCTGCCGATAAGCCTCGCCCTTTTCGCCAAGTATGCGCCGAAAGCGATCAACGCCACCATCATCGGCCTCTATTACCTGGCCTTCTTCTTCGCCAACAGCCTCGTCGGCTGGGTCGGCGGCTTCTACGAGACGATGCCGACGACCACCTTCTGGCTCATGCACGCCGGCTTCGCCGCGGGGGCGGGGCTCTGCTTCGTGATCTTCAAGTTCGTCGTTGGGCACCACCTCGAAGCGGAGGCTGGGGCGGTAGGGAAACCTGTCGCCACGTAAGCCCGGTCCGGCTAGCAACTCGCGTCGCGTGTTGATGAGCCAGGAGCAGAATAGACCTTGCAGTTCGGGATTCAGATTAGAAGATCAGCGCGTGATAAACAAAGAAGGTGCCGCAGCTGCTGAATTCGCTTTAAAAGCTTACTCAATCGAATTCGATCCGGCAGAATTCGGTGTTCAGCCAAGTGCAATCCAGCAAATAGCAGAGGGAGCGGATCTAACTGAGGCACCCGGAGACGCTGTATGCAGTTTAGTCATAGACTTGATGCACTATTGCGAACGTGAGGAAATCGACTGGAGTGATGACGTTGTCTCGCGCGCTCGCGAGCGCTTTCTCCGGGAGCGTAGAGGGTCTAACGCAGCATGAGCTTCCCAAAACAAAGCGAGATTGAATTGCCGCTCCTTAAGCTGTTGCACGAACTCGGCGGCAAAGCTCAACCGAAGGAGCTGTATCCAAGAATTGCGCAATTGTTCCCGCAGCTGACCGAAGAAGATTTAACAGCGCGATTGCCGAGCAGCCCCTCAACATTCCGGTGGCAGAACCTCGTTCAGTGGGGCCGACAGAAGCTCGTCGAGAAAGGCGAGAATTGATCCATCGACACGAGGCGTTTGGAAACTGAGTCCTCGTGGCCGCGCGCGTGCGACGGGTGCTGTAGCGAATGCGACGGAAGAACTGCTGCTCGCGAACCAGGCGACACTTAAAGACTTAGTCTACGAGAATGAAGCGGAGGTGAAACGCCGCATCATTTCCGAACTGCAAGGCCTTGGCGCAACCGAGTTCGAACAGTTCTGCGTTTCGTTACTTGGTCCGCTTGGTTACCAACAGCTGCAAGTTACAAACCGTGGCGCTGATCGGGGTATCGATGGTCACGGATTGTTTCGTCAGGGCGTAGTCAGTATCCGCTCTGCATTCCAAGCGAAGCGCTGGCGCCGAAATCCAGTGAGCCGACCTGAGATCGACAAATTTCGCGGGGCGATTCAGGGCGACTACGATCATGGAGTGTTTCTGACGACGGGCCGCTTTACCGCGGACGCTGAGGCCGCATCGATCAGGAAAGGTGCGATCTCGCTCCTGCTCCTCGACGGCGACGCCATCGCCGAAAGCATGATTCGCAATGGTATCGGCGTGGTCCGTCGGCCAGTCCAGCTTTTCGATGTTGATGCGGAATTCTTCAATTTCCCTTCTGCGCACGGGCTCCTTTGAACGCCGATCGACAATGTGCCAACGCTTATTGAAATGGAGAGACATCCTTAACGCATCGGTCGGAGACCAAGACCATCACGGACCTCGTAAATCTTTACGAGGTCCGCGCTCCGATTATTGAATGAACCGAATCGTCATCGGGTAGCGGTAGAATTTCCCGTCGCTCGCTTCAACAGCGGCGATGATGACGAAGACGGCGTTCAGGACCCAGAGGACGGCGAGGAAAACGAAGCCGATCAGGATCAGGCAAAAGACCGCCGCGACCACGTTGTAGATGAGCATCGAGATTTGGAAGTTGAGCGCTTCCTTGCCGTGGGCGTCGATCTCGGGGGAGTCGCCGCGCTTGACCAGCCAGACGACGAGCGGCCCGAGGAGGTGGCCGGGGAAATGGAGGAAGACGCCGAGCAAGGCGCTGGCGTGACAGAGCGCGTTCCAGGTGCGGACGTTGGTGAGCGGGGCGGCAGGGAGCGGCGGCGGTGTTGGATAGGTAGTTTCCATGGCTTCTACTGAATGGATGCAGTCGGCCCGAGGTTTGGATTCAAAAAAAGGCAAAACTGCTTTGTCCCGTCATGTCGCTAAGAAATGCGTGGGGACGGAGGGAGATTGCCGCCATGGTCCCGGCTGGTTATACTATGGGAGATGAAACTTCCACCTTTGACCGCGATCTTTGAGCCTGGAGAGGATGGATGGATTGTGGCGACGTGTCCGGAGCTCGGAATCGTGAGCCAGGGTGAAACGATGGAGCAGGCGGAAGCGATGATTAAAGAAGCGGTGGAGCTCTGGTTGGAATGCGCAGATGAATCCGAGGTGAAAACTCGCCTGGCGGAGCCGAAGATCGCAGTCAAGCCGCTCGCTGTCTCGCATGCCTAGGCTGCGGGTCTTCTCCGGCGCCGAACTCTGCGCGCTCCTGGAAAAGCAGGGTTTCATTCAGCTGCGACAGCGTGGCAGCCATGTCATTATGAAACGGGGAGCGATTTCATTCCCTGTGCCGATGCATCGCGAACTCGATCGCGGAACGCTGGCGGGAATCATCCGGCAAAGTGGATTGCCCCGAGAATTGTTTATGACGTGATCCGCCCCGATCCGGCGTTTTACACCCCTGCTTCGTTTCGTTAGGCAAGGTTGCCCGCACAATCGATCGGACACGGCGGCGTGAAATTTCTTGAATCCAAAACGGCCGCATCGCGCATCCCACTCTTGAAAGCCATGAATACGATTACAACCCGACCCTTCCTGACCTTGAAGCTGGCGACTTTCGCCGCGCTCCTTCTGCTCTTGGTGCTGCAAAGCATTTGAATTGTAGGGCGGGCGCTTCGCCTGCCCAGGTTCTCGGCGCAGGATGAATCAGCGCAGGCGAAGCGCCCGCCCTACAACTCGACGCCTTACTTTTTTTCTTCGGCCGCCAGCTTGATCCCGAGCTCGCGCAGCTGTTTGAAGTCGACGTCGCTGGGCGATTGCGACATCAGGTCCTGGCCGCGGTTATTCTTTGGGAACGCCATCACTTCGCGGATCGATTGCTCGCCGCAGACGAGCATAACGAGTCGATCGAGCCCGAGCGCGATGCCGCCGTGGGGTGGCGCGCCTAACCGAAAGGCGCGGAGCAAATGGCCGAACTGCGACTGTTGCTGCTCTTCACTGATCCCGAGGACGGCGAACATTTTCGCCTGCAAGTCGGGCTCGTGAATTCGGATGCTGCCGCCGCCGATCTCGACGCCGTTGAGGACGACGTCGTAGGCTTCGGCGCGCATTTCGCTGTAGCGCTTTTCTTCGAGCAGCGAGAGGTCGTCGGGGTGGGGGCGGGTGAAGGGATGATGGACCGCGTTCCATTTATTTTCCGCGGGGTCGAACTGGAGGAGCGGGAAATCGGTCACCCAGAGGAAGTCGAGTTCCTCGGAGTTTTTCGTCAGGCCCTGAATCTCGGCGACGCGCAACCGGAGCCGGCCGAGGACTTCGCAGGCGATGTCCCATTTGTCCGCAGCGAAAAAGATGAGGTCGCCCTCCTCGAGCGCGAGCTTGTTTTGCAGCGCGGCCTTTTCCGCGTCGGTGAAGAACTTCACGATGGGCGATTTCCATTCGCCGTTTTCGATCTTGATGAAGGCGAGCCCTTTCGCGCCGAAGTTTTTCGCGATCGCGGTCATCTCATCCGCCTGGCCGATGGTGATGCCGGCAAAGCCTTTCGCGTTGATCGCCTTGACCACCCCTCCGCCGTCGATCGTGCTCCGGAAAACCTTGAAGCTGCTCTCGCGGAAGTCGTCGCTGAGATCGACCAGCTGCATGCCGAAACGACGGTCTGGCTTGTCGCTCCCAAAGGTGCCGACGGCCTCGCGATAAGTCAGGCGCGGAAAGGGTGTCGGGATGTCGATTCCGCGCGCGGCTTTGAAGATGGAGGCGAGCATGCCCTCGGTCAGGGCGTAAATGTCGTCTGGCCTAACGAATGAGGCTTCGATGTCGATCTGGGTGAATTCCGGCTGGCGATCGGCTCGCAGATCTTCGTCGCGGAAGCACTTCGCGATCTGGAAATATTTTTCCACGCCCGCAACCATGAGGAGCTGTTTGTATTGCTGCGGCGCCTGGGGCAGGGCGTAAAATTTCCCCGGCAAAATCCGGCTCGGGACGAGGAAATCGCGCGCCCCTTCCGGCGTGCTCTTGGAAAGGATCGGGGTCTCGATCTCCAGGAAACCCTGGTCGTCGAGATAATCGCGGGTCGCTTTGGCGACGCGATGGCGGAGGCGCAGGTTGCGAGATAACTGCGGCCGGCGGAGGTCGAAATAGCGATAGGTCAGGCGCAGATCTTCGTTGCTGACTTCGGCGTCGAGCGGGAAGGGAAGGGCCTCGGCGCGGTTGAGAATCGTGAGGCACGCGGGCAGCACCTCGATCTCGCCGGTCGCCAGATTCGGATTAACCGTGCCGGCGATCCGAGGCGCGACCCGGCCTTCGACCTGGATGACGTCTTCGTCTTTCAAGTGGTGTGCCGCCTTCGCGACCTCGGCATTCTCCTCGGGCCGAAAGACAACCTGGGTAAGACCCTCGCGATCGCGCAGATCGATGAAAATAGCGCCGCCATGATCGCGCCGGGAGTGGACCCAGCCGGCGAGTTTGACCTGCTCGCCGATGTTGGCGGGGCGGAGGGCGTTGCAATTATGGGTGCGATACATGGTGGCGGCGGAGTGTCAGTTTGGGCGAAGGGGGAAAGGGCGCAAGCGCCGGATGTTGTCGCCGGGGGCGTTGACCCCGGCGGGGCAAGACATGGCCGGCTTTTAGACCAGCCGGGGTCAGCGCCCCCGGCTACAACGGAGACGCTCGAGCAGCTCTTCGTTAGGCACGAGCACTTCTTCGCGGGTGGCGAGGGTTTTCATCTTCACCGCGGGCCATTCGTCGCCGTAGAGGAGCGTCACCTTCGCGCCGAGGGCTTCGGCGATTTGGAATTGTTTGCCGACCTTGGCCGGGCCGAGCGGGAAATCGACCCGCCAGCCGGCGTCGCGGAGCTGGCGGAGTTGCTCCAAAGCCATGGGACGCCGTTCCTCTTTTGCGATCACGAGATAAAGATCGAGCGCGTTCTCCTGACTAACGAGCTCGGCGAGGCGATCAAAAGCAGCGGGAACATTTTTGATCAATTCGCCGAGGACGACGTCGCCCATGGCGAAGCCGGCGGCGGGGAGCGAGACCGCGCCGTCGCTTAGCTGCGCGATGAGATTGTCGTAGCGGCCGCCGCCCGCGATCGCGCGCAATTCGCCCGCGCGATCGAATACTTCGAAGACGACGCCCGTGTAATAGGCCAGTCCGCGCACGATCGAGAGGTCGATCTGGACGAAATCGGCGAGACCGCGGTGGGCGAGTTGTTGCACGAGCTGCTCGAGCTTTTCGCTCCGCCCGCCCCCGTCGAGGACCTCGAAGACCGGTGCGGCGAACGAACCGAGGCGGGTGGCGGTTTTCTCGCGCGGCTCGCGCTCGCTTTTGTCGATCACCTGGAGGAGTTCCGTCCAGTTTTCCTCCGGCAGGTTCTGCGCGCGCAGGAGATCGGTCCAGAAAGCGCGATCGCTCAGGCGCACGACGAAATCGGCCGCGGTGAAGCCGAAGCCGCGGAGGAGATCGATCGCGAGCGCGATCAGCTCGGCGTCCCCGCCTAACGAGTCGTCGCCGATGAGGTCGCAGTTGAGCTGGTAATGTTCGCGCAACCGGCCGCGCTGCTGTTTTTCATAGCGAAAACATTGCGGGATGGAGAACCACTTGAGCGGCTTGCGGAACTCCCTCTCGTGCGCGGCGACGACGCGGGCGAGCGTCGGCGTGAGCTCGGGCCGAAGCGCGACTTCGCGGTCGCCTTTATCGGTGAAATTGAA
>JBBQHV010000102.1:0-6905 GCA_038324295.1 Chthoniobacterales bacterium | reverse complement strand
CGACGGCGAGGTTGCGATAGGTGTCGCCGGGAATTTGCGCGGCGCAGAGCTGGCGCAACTGCGTGTCCATCGCAGAACGGGATTGCTGCGCCGCGGCCACCAGATCGATCTGATATTGCTCGACCACCCAACCCGAAACGTAACCGGCGTCGTAAGGCGCGAGCTCTTTCGTCGGGAAGGGCTCGAGGCGCTTGAGCAAATCGCGCGGCACACCACGCGAAGCGGGCACCAGCTCGTCGTCGAAAAAATGATCGAGCGCTCCGCTCGCCGGTTCCCAGCGGACGTGTTGCACCTGGCGCGTCTGGGTGTTGCCCTTCGAGTCGGTATAGTTCTCGGTCGTGTAGTAATAATGCCCGGCGTCCGCGGTCCATTGCGCCGCGACCTGCGCGTCGAAGGTCCAGTAGGGCAGATAGAGCCCGTGGATGGTGTCGGTAAAGGCGCGGCTCCTGAAACGATTCGGCGCGAACCAGCGGCTGCGGTACCAGGCATGCACTTTTTCGCGCACGTCGCCCTCGGTCATCTCGAACGGGAGCACGCTCTCCGGTCGGATCGGCGCCTTGATCTCGTCGTAAGGAACGAGCGCGGGCGACCCGCAAAAGTCGCAGGTCTGCGCGACGCGATCCGGCTTGAAAACGGAGATCGCCTGGCAGCTCTGGCATTTCACCGAACGGGTCTCGGTCTGCCAGCCGCGTTTGCTTTGCGGGATCGCGCGGAGCGCCTGCGCGAGGTCGAGTTCCTGCACCGCGCCTTCAGCCGCCGCGCCCGGTTGCATGGGCGAGATGGTCCCGCAAAAAGGGCAGACCAGCGCCTGCTTCGCGGGCGACCATTCCGCCGCGCCCCCGCACGCCGGGCATTCGAAACGCGCCTGCGCCGTGAGCTCGCTCATAGCAAAGTGGCGCGAGCCTCCAGGCCGCCAGTCGGACGGACTCGTCCAGCGGCGAGCTTGCGAGATCCAGAAACACGCAAGCTGGAAGCTCGCGCCACCTTCACCTCTCGAGGCATCTCGCTCAGCTTTGCAAAAACTCGTTCAGCGCCGCGCGCGTGATCCGATAGCTGGAGCCAATCTTCTTTCCTTTGAGATCGCCGCTTTCCAGGCTTTGCATCACATCGGCTTCGCTCACGCCTAACGACTCCGCCGCCTGCGCCGGCGAGAGGAGTTCGGGGAGCGTTGTAGCCGGGGGCGGTGACCCCGGTTGGTCTTGCGCGCGGCCACGTCCAACGCCGCCGGGGTCAACGCCCCCGGCTACAACAGCGCCGCCTGAGGGCGCGGTCGATTGCAACGAGTTTTGCTGCTGCACGATCTGCTGCGCCATGGCGAGGCCGACCGCCATCTCCGTCGCGACCCCGCCCGCGCTCCCGCCTTTTTCCATCCCCTGCGCCATCTGGAATTTCACGTAGTCGTTCAAATTCCCGATCGCGGCCATGCTCGAACGTTTGTCGATCGCCTGCTCGACCTCCTGCGGGACGGAGACATTTTCGAGGACGAAACTGGCCAGCTCGATTCCATACTTCGCCTGGATGATCGGATTGATCAGCGGGAGGAGGGCCGCGCCCACTTCCTGGTAGCGGGTCGCGACATCGAGTACCGGAATTTTCGCGCTCGCGAGCGAGTCGCTGAAGATGCTGACAATGCGCGAGCGCATCGTCTCCGCGAACTCGTCGAGACGGAAATTGCGATCCGACCCAGCCACCTCCTTGAGCATGAGCTTCGGATCGCTCACCCGGAAATCGTAGGTCCCGAAGGCCCGCACCCTGACGATCCCGAAATCCTGGTCGCGCATCATGATCGGATTCGCCGTGCCCCATTTGTTCCCGGTGAAGAGGCGGGTCGTGACGAAATAAACGTCCGCTTTGAAAGGCGACTCGAAGCCGTACTTCCACGATTTCAGCGTGGTCAGGATCGGAATGTTGTCGGTCGTTAGGCTGTGCTTGCCCGGTCCGAAGGTGTCGCCGAACTCGCCCAGATAAACGAACTGCGCGACCTGCGATTCGCGCACGATCAACTGCGCGCCGTTTTTGATCTCGGCGTCGTTATCTTCGAAACGGAACGAGATCGTATCGCGTGAATCGTCGGTCCACTCGATCACTTCGATGAGTTGGCCGCGGATGAAATTCATGATGCCCATAATAATGTGGAAGTTGAGGTTGCTTTGAGGCCCGCAACATAGCGCCGCGAAGCGAAACCGAAAGCAGTCATAGCAGTGTTGTAGCCGGGGGCGTTGACCCCGGCCGGTCTAAGAGCTGGCTATCTCTTGCGCCGCCGGGGTCACCGCTCCCGGCTACAACGGAATCGCTGAGGTAAGCCCACGACCCGTTAACGTTGCTCATTGCACCTGGGCGAGGTGATGAATCACTTTTTCCATGCCCGCGACGACGCGGGTCATCGCATCGTAGTCGAGCTTATCGGGCGTATCGCTCGCCTTATGATAATGCGGGTAGCGGAAGGGCGCCGTGTCCGTCACCATGATGCCGGGATAACCGTTTTCCCAGAAAGACCATTGATCGGACCACCCGACCCCCGGGACGAAGGCCGGCAGCGCCGCGCCTTCTGAAGGGATCCTGGCGGCGCGGCGGAATTCGCCGATCACCTCGCGGACAAGTTTGCCGGAAGTGACGTTGCCGACGAACCCGATAAAATTGCCCGCCCGGGGATAGATCCATCCGAGACCGGGCATCGGGTATTTCTGCGAGCCCGGTTCGTTTGAGAAATAGCCGATCGTCTCGAGGCTGATCATCGCGGAGATGCGATCGCCGCGCTCCCGGCAGCGCCGGGCATAAACCAGGCTGCCCATCTGCGCGCCCTGGAAATAGCCGGGCTCTTCATTGACGAACGCGACCAGGCGCAGGGTTTTGTCGTTAGGCTGGGCGGGCAGGCGGCGGGCCAGGGCGAGCAGAGCAGCCACGCCGCTGCCGTTATCGTTCGCGCCCGGCGCGCCCAGGACTGAGTCGTAATGCGCGCCGACCAGGAGAATCTCCGGCGACGATCCGGGCCGCTCCGCCTCGATGTTGGCAGAGCGCTTTCCCTGCACGTCATACTCGTCCCGGCGCACCTTCCAGCCGGCCTGGAGCAGCTCGGCCTCGATGTAATCGGCCGCCGCCTGGAGCTGCGGATAACGAGAGAGATTGCGTTCGCCGATCTCGCCAGCCAGCTTCTGCACACCGGCGATCAACTCGCCTCGCAGCACGATCTCGGCCGGCGACAAAGGCGGCGGGGTCCCGCGGAAACTCTTTCCCGGCATCCGAATCATGACGAACCAACCTAGCGCGAGGGCCAGGGCCAAGACCAACCAGAAGGTCAGCCGCAGGAGATGGAAGGCGGTCGAGCGCTTGCGCCGTGTCATGGAACACCATTGACCACGGCCGCGGAGCGCTCGGGAAGATAATTCCTTCGGAAGAATCCACAGATTTCTCAGATTACCATTAAGAGGCGGAGCCCCGGCAGATCCGCCGACTCTTAAAGAATCTGTGAAAATCGGTGTAATCTGTGGACGACGCTCAAGAAAGGCCCGGGCTTTTCTCCTTGTCTGAATGGGTTAAGAATGAGGACATGTCTTCATCATCCACTCTTGCGCCCCGGCCAGACTCTTCGGAACGCTGGCGATTTCTGCGCGACGTTCTGGTTTTCGAACTCAAGATGCTGCTCGACAACGTGCGCGACTTCGCCCTCATGCCGCTCTCGTTAGGCGCGGCCCTCTTCGATCTTCTCGTGAAGGGCGAGCGGGAAGGGGCGCTCTTCTACAAGGTCCTGAAATGGGGGGCGCACAGCGAAGAGGTGATCGACGTCTACAGCGCGATCGAAAAACACGAGCGGGGTCCGATCAATCCCAACTTCACCATCGATGCGGTGGTGGCGCGGCTGGAAAATGTTCTGGTGCGCGAGTACGAGAAGGGAGGCACGGCCGCGAGCATCAAGACGGCGATGGATCGGGCGATCGACCAGATTCATCGCGAAACGAGCGGCCCGCGCGACCTGGCCGTGAATGCGGTCACCCGCGCCTCCGACACGCTGCGCAGCACCTTTCAGCGCGAGCCGGACGAGAAGGGTGAGGGAAGTAGAGGTTCGGGCGACGAACACCGGCGGTAGCGACATGAAAAGCTTGCCTTGGCACGAGACCCGCGGCCTAACGAACATGAGATGGCAAATCCAGTTCGCGACGCCCCGGTAAAAATGGCGCCAGGAAATGAGCCGGGATTTCGAAGAGCTGGATTATCACAAGACGCCGCTGGGCGAGCTCAGCCTGCGGCGACGGCGCATGCTGTCGTTGGGCGGAAAGGAGATCTATGAAGTAAAGCTCGACGACGATTTCCTCATGTCGAGCTTGTTTCACGAGGTGGAGATGGCTCTCGCTCACCTCGGGCTGGCTGAGCTGGGCCCCGCGCGGTGGGACGTTGTCGTCGGCGGATTGGGACTCGGCTACACCGCGGTCGCTGCCCTCGAACATCGTGAGGTCGCTTCGCTTCTCGTCATCGATGCCTTGGCTCCGGTGATCGACTGGCATCGACGCGGCCTCGTCCCGCTCGGGCCGCAACTGATGGGCGACCCGCGCAGCCGATTGTTGCAGGCCGACTTCTTCGCCCGCGCCCGCTCCGCGGAAGGCTTCGACCCGGAGCAACCGGGCCGGCGTTTTCACGCCGTCCTTCTCGACATCGATCACTCGCCGCGCCTTCTTCTTCACCCGCGCCACGGAGCCTTCTATCAGCCGGATGGGCTCCGCGCGCTCGCCCGACAGTTACATCCCGGAGGCGTCTTTGCCCTCTGGTCGGATGAGGCGCCGGAGGAAGATTTCCTCGCTCAGCTCGATACTGCGTTCGCGACCACCCGCGCGCACATCGTCACCTTCGCCAATCCTTTGCTGGAAGGTGAATCAGCCAGCACCGTCTATGTCGCGTGCAAAGGCACAAGTGAGACGCATCCCGTAGTGCAGTGAGTCGTTGAGTTCTGATTCCAGCAACCCACCAATGCGCTCTCGCGTGTTCATTCGTTTTTCCTGTAACCGAAGAAGGCACGCTGGCGGATGATCTCCGCGACTTGTGGCGGGACCATTTCGTCCCAGCTCTCGTCGTGGCTGGCGATACGCTTGAGCCCGTCGCGCGAAAAGATTGGCAGATATTTCGGGTTGAAATTATCGAGCTGGAGGAAGCTGCCCCGTCCTACGAGATAGTCGTAGAGGGGTTGCAACTCCGGCGTGACCTTGATCGTCTTAACGGTTTGTAACTCCTCCTCGGCGTTGCGCTGCAACGGGTAGACGTAGACCTTCAAGTCATTCTTAAAGAGCCGGCCAAAGCTTTCCAGGGTCCCGCCGGGGAGTTGCGTGTAGTATCTCTCGTCGAATAGCTCGTAAACACTCGGCACTCCCATGACGATGCCGATGCCCTCTTTCGTCCGTCAGGAGAGGTAGGCGGCCAGACGGTAATATTCGAAATAGTCGGAGATGGAATTTATCTCTTTCTAATCGAGGCCGCTGCTGCTAACCCCCACGAGGGTGAAGCGGCTTCTCTGGCTCGATGTGACAAAAGGCTTGGCGATTCTGATCGTCGTTTACTTCCATTTTTTCCACACCTACTTCGAGCATGGCGCTCTCCCGCCGGCCGACTGGAGCAATCTCGCCTCCGCGCTCACCTCCTTCCTCGGGATCGCCTGGCTGCGGCTGACCGGTCTGGGCTTCCATTCGGTCGGTGTTTTCATCATCCTGAGTGGTTGGGCGCTCATGCAATCGACCGAGCGCCGCGCCGCCCGGGGCGCCGTGCGCTGGGGCGAGTGGTACCGGGCGCGCTTCCTGCGGCTCTACCCGATGTACTGGGTCGCGCACCTGGTTTACCTCGTTTCGCCCTTTACCGCCCGGTTCGAGAAGATCGATGGCCGGCTCATTTTGAGCCTGCTCGGGCTCCGCTTCGTCGATATCGCCAGCACCTTTTACTATCTGAACGCCGCCTGGTGGTATTTCGGATTGCTGATCCAGCTCTATCTTATTTTTCCGATCCTCTTCTGGGCAGCACGCAAGCTCGGGCCCTGGCCGTTCCTGCTCGCGGGGTGTGCGCTCGGATTTTTCGTCCGCTACCTGCTCCTCATCCCCTTTCCCCAAAACGGCATGTGGATCCAGGGTGGCCTCGCGCTCTGCCGCCTGCCGGAATTTTCTCTCGGCATGGCGCTGGGAATGTGGGCCACCCGCAGGCCGGCCCGTGTGGAAGGCTATCTCCTCGGCGGCCCAGGTCTGGTCACCGGAGTGATTCTCTACCCGGCGGCGCTCCAGCTCTATCACGGCAATTTGGCTTACGTCTTTGTCGACCTGGCGACGAGCGGTTGCTGCTTCCTTGTCCTGACCGGTATGGCGGGAATAATCGCGCGGTTCTCCTATCCAGCCCGGGTCCTTGGCCTGGTCGGCGTGTATTCCTACGGCATCTATCTCATCCACCATCCCTACGTCATTTGGCTCGGACTCCGCATCCGACAACAACCCATCTGGATGTTCTTCCTCATTACGCTCGTCACCCTGACCGTGATGAGCGCCTGGGGAATCATTCTCGAGAAAACAACCAATGCGCTCATGAGCAAATTGGTCCCGGCACAAGCAAAGCCAGTGCGGCCGCCTGTCCTCTAGGCTCTCCGGCCGATCAATGCCAGGATTGCGTCTCGATCAAGAGAAGCGTTAGATTGCAATCGCGATCGGTTAAAAAATAAACCAAATGCGTTTCTCGAAAAACGCTCGTCTAAAATCAAGCCTATGAAAACGATCTCTTCTCGTCAGCGCAAGAGCGCTCGCACACTCAAGACGCCGCGCGGAGCCGGAGGAAACGGCCACGTTCCCGCGAGGCGCTCCGCACCTCGAATGAGTTCCTCCGCAGCCAAATGGCTGAAGAAGCCCAAACAAAATCTGATCGCGGGCAAATGGGTTCCGGCCGCATCC
>JBBQHV010000101.1:0-6914 GCA_038324295.1 Chthoniobacterales bacterium | reverse complement strand
GCCGGGCGGCGACACCTTCGATTACCCGCTCTCCGCGCCGCGCTTCCTCCATTATCGCGATGGGCAGCGCATCTTCGACGGCTTGGCGGCGGAAAGCTTTAGCGCCTTTACTCTCACCGGCGCGGGTGAACCGGTGCTGCTCCCGGGTTTTCGCACCACGGCGAATTACTTCGATGTGCTCGGCGTGCGGCCGATCAAGGGGCGCACCTTTTTGCCGCAGGAGGAAGAAGGCGCGGACGTCGCGATCGTCTCGGAAAAATTCTGGCACACCCGGCTCGGCAGCGATCCGGCCGTGCTCGGTCGGAGCCTCACGCTCGACGGCGTCGCGCACACGATCGTGGGCGTGATCCCGAATATGCCGGCGCAATGGGTCGGCCCGAACGGCAACGAAATCTGGACCACGAAGCCGTTCGTCATTCCCGGTTTTACGCATGAACGGATGATGCGGGGAACCGCTTTCCTGCGCGTGATCGGGCGGATGAAACCGGGCCAGTCCGTGGCCCAGGTGCAGGCCGCGCTCGGACCGCTCGCGCAGAGTTATCGTGCGACGAATCCGGGCAAGATCGACGCCGACGTGGTCGGTTTCGTGAAAGCGCTCCCGGAAGATGTGAGCGGCGATTTGCGCCCGGCCTTCGGCACGCTCCTCGCCGCGGTCGGCTTCGTTCTGCTCATCGCCTGCAGCAACGTCGCGAATTTGCTTCTCGTTAGGTTCAGCGGTCGGCGGCGCGAAATCGCGTTGCGCATGGCGCTCGGGGCTTCGCGCGCCAGCGTCCTCCGACTTTTCGTGCTCGAAAGTCTGCTCGTGAGTGCGTTGGCCGGCCTCGCCGGGGCGTTGCTCGCGTGGGAGTTGGTCCCCCTCGTGCCGAAGCTGGCGGCGAATTTTCTCCCGCTCGATCCCGTCACCGACGGAGGACTTTCCTGGCCGGTGTTGCTCTTCGCGATCGGACTCTCGCTCGTCACCGGAGTCATAATGGGACTTTATCCGGCGTGGCAAAGTTCGCGGGCCGATCTGGTCGATGGCTTGAAGGAAGGAGGCCGCGGCTCCAGCGGCAGTGTGCGTCAGCAACGGTTCCGGAAGATTCTCGTCGGCGCGCAGGTCGCGCTCTCGCTCACTTTGCTCGCGGGAGCGGCCTTGCTCATTGCCAGTTTCGTTAGGCTGAGTCACCAAAATCTCGGTTTTCGCGCGCAAAATCTCTGGGTCGGTTTCGTCACGCTGCCGGCCGCGCCTTATCCGGAGATGGCGGCGCGGACGCAGTTCGCGCAACAAATGGACGCGAAGCTGCGTGCGGTCCCCGGCTTCGAACAAGTCAGCCTGAGCGGAGACATCCCGCTCGCCGGCGGCAACCGCACGCTCTACACCCGGCCCGACGGCAACATCCTGCCGGTCAGCGAACGCGCCGCCGCGCCGTCCCATGATATCGCGCCCGGCTATCTCAAGACCTGGGGCGTTCCCCTGCTCTCCGGCCGCGACTTCGATGAGCGCGATCTGGGTGACCAGCCAAACGTGATGCTGATCAGCCAGGCCGGGGCGCGCAAAGTTTTCGGGAACGAAAATCCGCTCGGAAAAACTCTGCTCGTCACCAGCGCGAGCGTGCCCACACAGATCGTCGGAGTGGTCGGCGACGTCCGCTCCGAGAAAGTCGCGCAACGCAACGAGATGGAATTTTACCGGCCGTTGGCCCAAGAGAATTTCCCCTTCGTCGCGGTCACGATCCAGAGCACGCTTCCGCCGGCAGAGATCACGCGGCTCGCGCAGCGGGCCTTGGCCGGCGTCGATCCCACCCTCGCGATCGCGCAGCCGCAGATGATGAGCGAGGTCGTCGCGCAAGCGCTCGGGCAGGCGCGCCTAACGAGTATTCTCCTCGGCCTCTTCGCCGGCGTCGCGCTCCTCCTCGCGGCCGTCGGGATCTACGGCGCGGTCGCCTACACGGTTGAGCAACGGACGGGCGAGATCGGGGTGCGCATGGCGCTCGGGGCGCAGACCATGGATGTGCTCCGGCTTGTCGTTAGGCAGGGAATGAGCCCAGTCCTCGCCGGTCTCGTCATCGGCCTCGGCGCCGCGCTTGCTCTCGGACGTCTTCTCACCACGCAGCTCTACGAAGTTTCGGCGACTAACCCGCTTTTCCTCACGGGGACGGCCGCGCTTCTCGCCGTGGTCGGACTGGTCGCCTGTCTCATCCCCGCGCGCCGCGCCACGCTCGTGAACCCAATCGAGGCTTTGCGCAATGAATGACCGCTTCGCGGAATGACGAAATCCAAAAACCGAAATCCGAAACAATGACGAAACCCGAAGCCCAAAAAAGCGTGCCCGGATTTCGTCATTCGTCATTCCTCATTGTTTCGAGCTTCGGGTTTCGGGCTTCGGGCTTCGTCATTCTCCTAATCAGCACTCAGCAATCATAAATCAGCAATCTCATGAACGACTTTCGTTTCGCCTTTCGCCAGCTCTGGAAAACTCCGGGCTTTACCTTCGCCGCCGTGACCGTGCTCGCCCTCGGGATCGGGGTGAACACCGCCATCTTCAGCCTCGTCAATGCGGTGCTCTTCTCGCCGCCGCCTTATAAAAATCCGGCGGAGATTGTGCAGCTCTTTTCCCAGGATAAGAAGAACCCGAAGAGTTTTCGCGCGTTTTCCTACCCGACCTTTTCCGACCTTCGCGCGCAGAACACCGTCTTCGCCGGGCTCATGGCCCACGCCGGAACGATCGTCGGCCTGGGCGAGAAGGGGAACACGCATCGTGCACAAGCCGATCTTGTGAGCTCGAATTATTTCTCCGTGCTCGGAGTTCGGCCCGCCTCCGGGCGAACCTTCCTACCCGAGGAAGAAAAGCCCGGGCGCGCCGAGCGGGTCGCGATCGTGAGTTATCGCTATTGGAAGAAATATTCGCGCGATGCGTCGCTTCTCGGCCACACCCTGCTGCTCAACGGCCAGCCCTTCACTGTCGTCGGCATCATGCCCGAGGGATTGACCGAGACGGAGAGCATTTTCTCCGCGGAAGTCTGGCTGCCGCTCGGCGTTTACGACGAGGTCATGAACGACTCGCGCGGAGCGGCCGCGCAATCGGCCCTCGCGGATCGGAGCCGGGAAGACCTGATCGTGATTGGCCGGTTGAAACCGGGGCAGACGGTCGCGACCGCGGAGCCGCCGCTGAAAGGGCTCGCGGTCAATCTGGAGAAGGCGTTTCCGGTCGAACAGAAGGACCAGACGTTCATGACCGCGCCGCTCGATCGATTCTCGAACAGCACCGACCCCTCGGATCCCGGACCGATTTACGCGATCGGCATCCTCCTCTCGAGCATGGCAGGTGTGGTCCTGCTCGTGGCCTGTTTGAATCTGGCCAACATGCTCCTCGCGCGCAGCACCGCGCGGCGGAAAGAGATCGCCATCCGCCTCGCGCTTGGCGGCAGCCGTGGACGCATCGTTAGGCAACTGCTCACCGAAGGGTTCGTTCTTGCGCTCCTCGGCGGCGCGGGCGGGCTCATCCTGGGGTTGTGGTCGATCGATCTGCTGGCCGCTTCCTTCAGCAAGGTGGCACCGTTCGAAGTCGATTGGCTGGGCGATCCCAATCCCACGGTCCTGGCGGCGACGCTCGGTTTTTGCGTGCTCGGCACGCTCGGTTTTGCGCTCGGTCCCGCGCTCAAACTCTCGCGCACGAGCGTCCTCGGCGATTTGAAACAGCACGCCGGAGAAGACGCGGGCCGGCCGCGCTGGCGATTCCTGCCACGCAACCAGCTGATCGTAGCGCAGATCGCTTTTTCGCTCGCGCTCCTCACGGCGGCGGCGCTCTTCATCCGAAGCGCGACGAAGGCCGCCTCGGTCGATTCCGGTTTGCATCCCGGCCACAGCTTCCTCGTCGAAACCGACGCCAGCCTGGGCGGCTTCAATCAGCAGCGCGCGGAAGATTTGTATCGGAGGCTGCAGGAGAAATTTGCCGCCCTCCCGGGTGTCGAGAGCGCGAGCCTCTCGGCCACAGTCCCTTTCGGCACCTCCTCGATCCGAAGGAGTGTGCAACGCGCTGGCACGCACGCCGCGCCGGGCACGGAGCCAGCCACCCCGCAGGAGGGGCGCACCTTTTCGCCCTGGTGGAATAGCGTCGGGGCAGACTATTTCGCCACCGTGGGATTGCCGCTGCTGCGCGGCCGCGCTTTCAGCGAAGCGGAAGCGACTCAGCCGGGCGGGCCGGCGGTCGCGGTGATCGACGAAGTGCTCGCGAAAAAACTGTGGCCTAACGGGAACGCGCTCGGGCAACAGCTTCAATTCCCTGTGCTCGATATTCCGACGGCCGAAGCGGCCAAAGAAACCGGAGAGATCAAACGTGGCGCGCCGATCGAAATCATCGGGATCGTGCCGGCGGTGAAGAATCGGCTCTTCGACCACGATCTCCAAGGCGCGCTTTATCTGCCCTTCGCGCGCGGCTTCAAGAACAACGTCTTCTTCTTCGTGCGCTTCGCCTCGCTGCCGGCGGGGAGCGACACCACCACCGCCGATTTGCTCCGCCGCACGGTGCAAAGCGTCGATCCGGTCCTGCCGGTCTTCGAGCTGCGCAGTTTCACAAGTCACATGGAGAAAAATCCGCAGCTTTGGTTTGTGCGCGCGGCTGCGGCGCTCTTTTCCGTCTTCGGCGGGCTCGCGCTCGGGCTCTCCGTCGTCGGTCTCTACGGGGTCAAAGCCTATTCCGTGGCGCGGCGGACGCGCGAGATCGGGATCCGTATGGCGCTGGGCGCCCGGCGCCAGACGGTGCAATGGATGATCCTGCGCGAGGGCCTAACGATGATCGCGGCCGGCCTCGGCGTCGGGCTGCTCCTCGCTTTGGGCACGGGAAAAATCGTCAGCGGCATTTTGTTCGGAGTGAGCCCGCTTGATCCCCTCGCCTTCACGCTTGCGCCCGCGCTCCTCGCGCTCGCCGCCTTGCTCGCGACCTGGCTGCCCGCGCGGCGCGCGACGCGCATCACCCCAATGGAGGCGCTCCGCAATGAGTAACTCAGCCGTCTCGCTTGCCCCAAGGAGCGGCGGTTTGCAACCGCCGAGGGCGCTTTCAAAGCGCCCCTCCTTGTTCGCCTAACGACATCGCAAATCCAATGAACGACCTTCGCTACGCCTTCCGGCAACTCCTCGCCTCCCCCGGCTTTACCGCCGTCGCCATTCTCACCCTTGCCCTCGGGATCGGCGCCTGCACCGCCATCTTCTCGGTCGTGAACGGCGTGCTTCTGCGCCCGCTCGATTATCCGCAGCCCGATCGGATCGTGGTCGTTAAGGATACGAACCTGCCGCAGTTTCCGGAGTTCTCCGCTGCGCCGCCTAACTTTCTCGATTGGCAGAAACAGGCGAAATCCTACGACTCCCTCGCCGCCTTCACTGCCGACCAGATCAACCTCACCGGTCGGGGCGAACCGCAGCGGCTCCTCGGGGTGAAGGCGACGGCGGATTACTTCAACGTCTACCGCATCCAGCCGGTCCTCGGGCGGACGTTTCTGCCGGAAGAGGATGCCGTCGGGAAAAATCATGTCGTCGTCTTGGGCCATGCGTTCTGGCAACGCGTCTTCGGCGGCGAAAGGGACGCGGTCGGGAAATCCGTGCAGCTCAACGGCGAGCCCTACACCGTGATCGGCGTGGCGCCGCCGGATTTCCGGACCAAGGTCGACGTCTGGATGCCGATGGCGTTCAGCCCGGAAGAGCGCAGCAACAAATATCGCGGCGCACATTATCTGAGTGTGCTGGGCCGTTTGAAAACCGGCGTGACCGTGGCGCAGGCGGACGCCGAGCTGAAGCTCCTCGCCGCACAACTCGCCACCCAATATCCGGACTCGAACAAAGGCTGGGGTGTCTTCGTCACGCCCATGCTCGACTACGACGTGCGCGACGTGCGCGTCGTTCTCTACACGCTTCTCGGCGCGGTCGGCTGCGTGCTGCTCATCGCCTGCGCGAACATTGCGAACCTTCTCCTTGCCCGCGCCACGGGGCGGCATCGGGAGCTGTCGATCCGCGCGGCGCTGGGGGCGAGCCGTTTTCGACTCGTTAGGCAATTGCTTACCGAAAGCGTCCTGCTCGCGCTCTGCGGCGGCGCGGCAGGATTGCTCGTCGCGCGCTGGGGACTGGATGCGCTCCTCGCGCTCGCCCCGCCCGATCTGCCGCGGGTGAGCGGCATTCATCTCGACACCAGCGTGCTGATTTTTTCCCTCCTCCTCAGCGTCGCGACCGGCGTCGTTTTCGGGGTCGCGCCGGCCTGGCTGGCGGCGCACGCCGACATGAACGAATCCCTTAAACAAGGCTCGCGCGGTTCGACCGATGCGCGCGGACGCCTGCGCGGCGCGCTCGTCGTGACCGAGGTCGCCGTCGCTTTGGTGTTGTTAGGCGGGGCCGGCTTACTCGCGCGCAGCTTCCTGCGCCTGACGCATGTCGATCCGGGATTCAATCCGAGAAACGCCACCGTTCTGCAGCTCACGTTGCCCGAGAAAAAATATGAGAAACCGGAGCAGCAAGCGGCTTTCGCGAGCACGCTCCTCGAACGGCTGCGCGCCTTGCCCGGCGTGCAGTCGGCCGGCCTCACCCACACTCTGCCGCTGCTGAACGATTGGGTAATAACTTTTAATATCCAAGGCCGCCCGGAAGTCGCGCCGGGCGATCTGCCGAACACGAATTACTACGCGGTCACGCCCGCTTATTTCCAGGCCATGAGCATCCCGCTCGTGCGCGGGCGGCTCTTTACTGCGCGGGACGATGCGAAAGCGCCGCACGTCGCGGTCATCAACGAAACGCTGGCCCGGCAATTTTTCCCTAACGAGGACCCGATCGGCAAACGGATCAACGTGCAGATTGGCCCTGAGACTTTCCGCGAGATCGTCGGCATCGTCGGCGACATCAAGCAGTACGGCGTTGACAAGGAAACGACGAGCCAGGCCTACGAGCCGTTCGCG
>JBBQHV010000100.1:0-7048 GCA_038324295.1 Chthoniobacterales bacterium | reverse complement strand
TAGTCGTAGCCTTTGTGCCGGCCGGGGCTTTCCTGCACGTAGGTGGAAGTCTGGTAGATCGGCGTCATGACCGCGCCGGTGGAAGGATCGGGCGATTGGCCGGCGTGGATGACGCGGGTGGCGAGGTGGTGTTTTTTCTTCATAAAGGAAATTCTTTTAACCGCGGATTACACAGATAACGCGGATGGCAGAGAAGACGTGCGATGGATAACCGGATCGGCAGCGCCTTTCCCTTCTTCCATCCGCGTAATCCGTGTAATCCGCGGTTCCTCTCCCTATTTCGGCATATGCAATCGAAGATAGGAAAGCAGATCGGTCCGCGTAATCAGGCCGAGAAATCGGTCGCCTTCCATCACGATCGCAACCCGGCCGCGATCGAACACGCCTAACAAGTCGTCCAGATTCGCGGAAGGGGAGAGCGTCTCGAGCCGGTCGGTCATGGCGGCTTTCACGAGGTCGTTAAATTTGGCTGGATCGCGGTGCACTTTCACGAGCAGATCGGATTCGTCGATGATCCCGACCGCCCGGCCTTCGTCGTTCAGGACCGGCAACTGCGAGACATCGGCCGAACGCATGCGCTTGAAGGCCGTCAGGATGGTGTCGTTAGGCCCGACCGAGATGACTTCGCCCTTTTCATAACGATGCGAGATCAAATCGCGCAGGTCGCCTTTGCTCGGCCGCTCCACAAAACCCTGCTCGGCCATCCAGAAATCGTTGAACATCTTGGAGAGATATTTATTGCCGGTGTCGCAGACGAAGGTGACAACCCGCTTTTTTTCCTTCTGCTGCCGGCAATAACGGAGCGCGCCGCCGAGGAGCGTGCCGGTGGAGGAACCGGCCAGAATGCCTTCCTTGCGCAGGAGTTCGCGCGCGACCGCGAAGCTTTCCGTGTCGTCGATTTCGAAGGCGTCCTTCACGAGCGTCATGTCGGCGATATCCGGAATGAAATCTTCCCCGATGCCTTCGACTGCCCAGCTTCCGGCTTTCTCCAGTTTGCCCGTCTTGACCCATTCGTAGAGAATCGAGCCGGTCGGATCGGCCAGGATCATCTCGAGATCCGGCGCGACTTTTTTGAAAAAGCGTCCGAGCCCGGTGAGGGTGCCGCCGGAACCGACTCCGACCACGACCGCGTCGAGGTCGTGATTCATCTGCTCCCAGATTTCCGGGCCGGTCGTGGTCTCGTGGGCGAGGGGGTTGGCCGGGTTGCCGAATTGGTTGACGTAAAAGGCGCCGGGGATTTCCGCGGCCAGGCGGGCGGCGACGTCCTGATAATATTCGGGGTGACCGCGCATCACGTCACTTCTCGTTAGGCGAACTTCCGCTCCGAGGGCGCGGACATGGGCGATTTTCTCCGACGACATTTTGTCCGGGATGACGAGGATGATGCGATAACCTTTGGCGCCGGCGATGAGGGCGAGGCCGAGCCCGGTGTTGCCGGCGGTCGCTTCGATGACGGTCCCGCCGGGCTGGAGTTTTCCGTCGCGCTCGGCCGCCTCGATCATGGCGAGGGCGACGCGATCCTTGATCGAGCCGGTCGGATTCTGATTCTCCAGCTTAACGAAAAGCTGGCAGGGGCCGGTATCCATGCGGGTGATCTCAACCAGCGGCGTATTGCCGATGAGCGAGATGATGGCGGGCGGTTTGTTAGGCGAAGAGGCAGGCATGCGGTGCGCGAGCGCCCACTACGCGACCATCGCCGCCCGGGATCGTCAAGCGGCGGGTCGAACGCGAGAACCGCGGCTCTGCAGACGAGCGCGTGTCATCCGTTCGCGGAGGCCGCCTTCCTTCAGGAAATTCTGCTCGAGGCGGCGAATTTGTTGATCGAGGAGGTAGTTAGCCTGGTTGATCAGGCAGAGCGCGATGTTGGCGATGATTTCGGGCGGGCGGGTTTCGATGAGAGGGCGATAGGTCTCATAGGATTGAGGGGAATTGCGGCCGAGGCGGCGGACGTAGAGGGCTTCTCGGGAATTTTTTGGCCAGGTAGGGAAACTGCCGGTGCGAAGGTAATCTTCGTAATCGGCGAGAAGTTCTTCGGGGCTGGCGCGAGCGACGTTAGTGAGCTTGAGCTCGGTTTCTTTGGAGGTGCCGGAGGCCTTCGAGCCTTCGAGGATGTTTTGCTTGCCGGAGCGGGCGGCCTGTCGCATTTGGTCGATGGTGCGGTCGCCTCTCGGGAGATAGCGCTTCGTGAAATGGAAGGTGAGATCGAAAATGATCTCGGCTTTTTGATAGGAGAGGAGCTCTCGGTAATTGCCGTGCGGCGGGAGGAGCGGGGGAATAGGTCTCATAGGTCATATAGGACGCATAGGACCTATCTAAGTCGAGCCGATTTTGCGCTTCTCGACATCTCGTCGCTCTGCGCTAGGAATGACGCTTGCCTCGCTTCCTGAGAATTTTTTCCCTGGCCTTTGCCTTCGCCGCGGTTTGTGCTCGCGCCGACGACCCGCTCCGCGAACAGACCGAGCAGTTTTTTCCGCTCCAGCTGAACGGCGCGATCTCGCTCGAGAACACCGACGGCTCCATTCACGTTTTTGGTTGGTATGAGCCGCGCGTGCGACTGGCAGCTTTGCGGAATGCCTACACCGCGCCGCGCCTGCGCCAGATTCGCGTCGAGACCAGGGCGCAGCCGGCCAGCCTCGCCATCCGCACCGTCATTCCAGCCGCCCACGGCTTTTTCGCCGACCGCTCCGGCACGGTCGATTACACCCTCAACGTCCCCGAGACGGCGCATCTGACGCTCAAACTCGGGAACGGCGAGGTGACGCTGCAGGGCTTGCGCGGCGGGAGCGCGACGATCGAGCTGCGCAACGGCCGCGTCACCGCGAGCAACTGCTTCGCGCGCGTCGCAGCGCATTCGCGCAATGGCGTGATGGAAGTCTTTTACGAGTGGTGGGAAAATCTTCCCGCGGCCTTCGATTACACGATCGAGCACGGCCGGATCGGCGCGTTGCTCCCGACCGGCGCGCAGTTCCGGGTAAATGCCGCGACCGCCAACGGCCGGATCGGGAACGGCTTCGGTTTCAAAAATCCACCCGGCGGCGAGGCCGGTCAGAAGCTGGAGGCTGCGACGACGCCCAATCCGCCGGTCTCCCTCCGGCTCCGCACCGGCGGCGGCAACATCAGCATCGACCGCTGGCGTTAGCCAGTTTCACGATAGCTGTCGCGCCTAACCTGGAGGGCGGAGCTCCTGCGACGCCAAGAGCGCTAGGACTGCACAATACCCGAGTGGCTTCATCATCCACCGGAGACAAGCTCAGCCCCCGCTGCCGGCTCCTTTGGCAGTGCAACCTTTTGGTGCATATGCACCAAAAGGTTGCACGGGCGCGCTCCTCCGATTGGTGGAGCGGGGGTGCGTCGCGCGCTTCGCGGCAGGCGCTGGAGGCCGCTCGCCAACTGCATCGTTACGGCTTAGCCTGGGCGCGCCTAACGAATGGCCCGGATGCGATCGAGCGTTTTCTGGTCCTCCTCCGCTTTTACGAGGAGCCCGAGTTTGCGATAACATTCCTCGCGCTTGGCGAGCGCGGCCGCGGTCTGGTTGATCGCGAGAGCGTGCGAGAGCGAATCGATCGCGGCCAAATAATCGACTTTGCGCATTTCCAGCTCGCCGCGGTACTGCCAGGCGGTGGAAAAGTTCGGGTCCAGCTCGGTCGCCCGTTTGATTTGGACGTAGGCCTCGGCGTCCCGGCCGAGTTTGGCCAGGGCGTAGCTCGCCTCGGCGTGGCCCCCGGCGGATTTTGCATCGAAGCTGCTGGCCGCTTCCGCATCGGCCAGGGCCAGCTGCGGCTGGCCGATCTCGTTCAACTGCCAGGCACGATTGATCCGCAGCTCGGCGCTCTTCGGCTCGGCCACGATCTCGGCATCGAGGCGAGCGAGGGTTTGCAGGAAATCCGAGGAAAGTGATTCGAGACGAAGTGTGCTCCGCACTCCCAGGCGATTCGCTTCCTTCTCCCGACCGAGGGCGCGGAGCGCGAGCGCGCTGAAAAGTTTCGGCCGCACGGCCGAGGGCGCGGTCTGCATCGCCTGCCGGGAATCGTCGAGCGCGAGCTCGGGCGCATCGGCCCGGAGAAAAAGGAGGGCGCGATCGGCCCGCAAACCGGATTCGTTAGGCAGAGCGGCCAGTTCCTGGTCGAGGTCCCGCACCTCGGCGAGAAACTTGCCGAGCCGGGCGAAGCGCAGGTTTGCCTGCCTAACGACTGGATCGTCCGGCGCGAGCCTGGCCGCGTGCTGCAAATCGGCGAGAGCCGCATCCCAATGGTGCAGATGCCGCGCGGCGCGGGCGCGCTGCACAAGCCAGGATGCGTTTTCCTCCGTCTTGAGGGCGCTGTCCCAGGCCGCTTTCGCTTTTTCCCAATACTCCTGCCCAGCCTCGAGGCGCGCGATTTTCGCGAAGACCCGCGCCTTGCGATCCTTCTGCTGAACCGATTCCTGCCAGGCGGCGAGCGCTTCCGCGGGACGGCCGTCGGCGAGCGCGAGGTCGCCCCGGTATTCGTCAAATTTCGCCGAAGTCCGCTTCACCGCGCCGCGCCAATCGGTCAGCGTCTGGCGCAGACCGGTCTGGTCGTCGAGCCCGGCCTGCGCTTGCGCGAGACGTGCCCAGGCGCCGTTGTCGTGCGGGGCAAACTGCAGGACGCGGCGGGCGAGCGGGATGGCCGCCGCGTAGGAGTGGGCGCGCAGATCGCGGCGCAACTCGTTGCGAAGGTTTCGCTCTTCGCTCGAGATGTTGCGATGGCAGCTGCTCAGGAGCGCGAGGAGGAGGAGGAAGAGCGGGGCGCGCGAAAAATTCATTGGCCGGAGCGGGCGGGAACGGGATAATGAGTCCCGCCCCTCGCGCAGTGCAAATCGCAAACTGAAACCCGCGGGGCGAGACTTTTTTCCATGCCTTCCTTCGACATCGTTTCCGAAATAGACAAGCAGGAGATCGATAACGCGCTCAACCAGGCGCGCAAAGAACTTGCTACCCGCTTCGATTTCAAAGGCACCGTCGCCGAAGTCGAGCTCGAGAAAGACAAGATCACGCTCACGGCCGAAGACGCCTCGCGGCTGCGCGGATTGCGCGAGATCGTGATCGGGAAATTGTCCAAGCGCGGGGTGGATTTGCGCAACATCAAACAGGAAGAGCCCTCGATCTCGTCGATCGGGCACGCGCGGCAGGAGTTGAAAATTCAGCAGGGGCTGGAAGGCGACAAAGCGAAGGAGATCATTCTCGCGATCAAGGGGGGCGGCTTCAAAGTGCAGAATCAATTGCAGGACATGCAGATTCGCGTGACCGGAAAAAAACGCGACGAACTCCAGGAAGTGATCGCGTTCGTGAAGAGCAAAGACTTCGGGGTGGCGACCTATTTCCAAAACTTCCGCGACTGAATGAACCGCACAAAAATGGACTACTGCGCCGTCGCGGTCTCGCAGGAGCTCAACCCTGCAAAAGCGGCCTGACGAAATCTCGCGATGAAAAAAGTAAACCTGAACGAGATCGAAGAAGCGGAGAGAAAATCGCCCAAGGGGAAATATCACAAGTATGTGAAAGACATCTCGATCGCGCTCGGCCGCGACCGGGAATCGCTCGATCTGGCCAAACGCCATCCTTTCGATCTCGCCCTCGTGCGGATTCCGAAAGGCAAAAGTTATTGCCCGTATCATTTGCACGGCGCGGAGACGGAAATGTATTTCGTCGTCTCGGGACGCGGGATGGTGCGTGACGAGAGCGGAACAACCGAGGTCGAAGCGGGCGACGCGTTCCTCTTCGGGCCGGGCGCAGCCCACCAGCTCTCCAATGAAGGCGAGGAGGACTTCGTCTATTACGTGATCGCGGACAATCCGCGCGGCGATTCCTGTTATTATCCCGACAGCGGGAAGGCCGTCGTCATAAGGGAAGGCTCCGAGGAGATCATCGCGAACGTGGCTGAGGCCGACTATTTCGAGGGCGAGGAATAGCCGGCCCCGTTGCCGCTCTTACGGAGCGGTGTTAAACAACAGGATGGCCTCTTCGCGCGCGTTCGCGCTTGTTCTTGCGGCGCTTTTGCTCTGCCCGACGATCGCGCGGAGCCAGAAGTTTGGCGGGCGGGAGCTGGTCCAGGCGAGTCTCGTCGCGGATACGGCGACGGTGGTGCCGGGGCGGCCGTTCACCGCCGGCCTGCTCTTGAAGATGGCGCCCGGCTGGCATACCTACTGGCAATACCCGGGCGACGCGGGCATTCCGACGGAGATCAAATGGGAGCTGCCGCCGGGCTGGAAAGCCGGGCCGATGCAATGGCCAACTCCGCTCAAGCTGAAAGAGCCGGGCGACATCCAGATTTACGGTTATCACGACGAAGTGCTGCTCGTGATGGAGCTCACGCCCCCGGCGCAGATCGGGGAGAAATCGGTCCATCTCGCCGGCGCGGTCGATTGGCTGACTTGCGAGAAAATCTGCATTCCGGGGAGTGGCAAAGTGCAGCTCGATCTGCCGGTGGGCGGGACGTCGTCGCCGGCGAATCAGGAACTTTTCGGGAAATTCCGCAGCCAGTTGCCGCGCGCCCTGCCGGAGGCGGCAAGCCCAATGGTGAAGTGGACGCGTGATGCGAAGGCTTTTCGCCTGACGATCGCGGACAAGAGCCTCGCGCAAAAATCAGTGGTCGATTTTTTCCCGTTGCCGGAATCGGGCACCGTCATCGGACATCCGAAGGAGACGCAGACGGAGGACGGTTCGATCGTTTTCACGATCCCGATCGAAACGGCGGACCCGAGCCTGCATTCGCTCGATGGTCTGCTCGTCTTCGATCACCAGGCTTGGTCGTTAGGCAAGAGCGCCGGGACCGGGGACGGGACTGCGCCCGTCCCTCCAGTGGTCGCGGCGCAACCGGCGGGGGCGGGAGGGTTGCTCAAGTTTCTCCTCTTCGGGTTCATCGGCGGAATCATTCTTAACCTGATGCCCTGCGTGCTGCCCGTGATCTCACTCAAGATTTTTGGGTTCATCCAGCACGCGGGCGACGATCGGCGCAAGATTTTCGGGAACGGCCTCGCCTTCACCGCCGG
The DNA here is from genome assembly GCA_038324295.1 of Chthoniobacterales bacterium. Classification (GTDB taxonomy): domain Bacteria; phylum Verrucomicrobiota; class Verrucomicrobiia; order Chthoniobacterales; family UBA10450; genus Palsa-1392. Next base: position 40 of record JBBQHV010000100.1, on the reverse strand, counting down.
CATCTTCGGCTGGTTTCTCGCCCTCGCGGTGCTCATGATT
>JBBQHV010000099.1:0-7048 GCA_038324295.1 Chthoniobacterales bacterium | reverse complement strand
GCCCGCGAAGAGGGCGAGGGCGGGCTTTCAATCCTGCGTAGCGCCAACCCCGCGGCGTCGCGGAGTTCCGCCCTCCAGCGCGCTCAGCGAACACGGGCCGGACAGAGCCCGTTCCACCATGGTGCAGTCGTTCGTTCTTATCTGTGCATGACACGCTCCTAGACGCGAGAGCGGCGACGGCCGGAGCCACGGGTGTATTTCACCGGTCTGCGTTTCGGTTCTATCTTCGTTAGGCCGGTGCCGCTTTTTACTTCCATGATCTGGTCGCGCAACAAGGCGGCGCGCTCGAACTCCAGATTGGCGGAGGCCTGTTGCATCTCGTCTTCCAGTTCGCGCAAGAGCTCGGTGAGGTTGAAGTCGCCGCCCGCTTCCTGGATGACGGAGGCGGCGATTTCGCGGCCGCGCAGGATTGTGTGGAGACTTTCCTGGACCGCGCGGCGGACGGTCTGCGGAGTGATTCCGTGCTCCTCGTTGTATTCCATCTGTTTGCTCCGGCGATAATCGGAGATCGAGATGAGCGCCTGCATGCTTTGCGTGACGGTGTCGGCGAAAAGGACGACTTCGCCGTTGATGTGGCGGGCGGCGCGGCCGGCCGTTTGAATGAGCGAAGTCTGGCTCCGGAGGAAGCCTTCCTTGTCGGCGTCGAGAATGCAGACGAGCGACACTTCCGGCAGGTCGAGGCCTTCGCGGAGGAGGTTGATGCCGACCAAAATGTCGAACTCGGCCGCGCGCAGTCCACGCAGGATTTCCACCCGCTCGATGGTGTCGATGTCGCTGTGCAGGTAACGCACTTTTAACCCGACATCGCGCAGATAATCGGAGAGATCTTCCGCGGTTCTTTTCGTCAGGGTAGTGACGAGGACGCGCTCCTGGAGTTCGACCCGCTGCCGGCAAAGCTCGATCGTGTCGTCGATCTGGTTCTTGAGCGGCTTGAGCGTGACCTTTGGATCGAGCAGCCCGGTGGGGCGAATGATTTGCTCGACGACGAGCGGCGCGCCCGGCGAGTGAACGTCGAAGTCGTTAGGGGATTGGTCAGTGCGCGAGAGTGGAGGGACGGGCGCTGTCCCGTCCGTGTTTCGAACCGGGGACGACACAGCGGTCGTCCCTCCAGCGACGACGAACGGCACCAGCTCTTCCTCCCCAATCCGGGCGCGCTTGTGCGGGAAGTAGGCCTTGTTCCCGACGATGCTGTTCTTGATCTCAAACTCGGCCGGAGTCGCGCTGACGTAGACAAGCTGATTCGCCGCGGCCATGAATTCGGGGAAATTGAGCGGCCGGTTATCGAGCGCGCTGGGCAGGCGGAAGCCGTATTCCACGAGCACGGTTTTGCGCGACTTGTCGCCTTCGTACATGCCGCCGATCTGCGGAACGGTGGCGTGCGATTCGTCGATCACGAGCAGGTAATCCTTTGGGAAAAAGTCGAGAAGCGTGAACGGCTTCGAGCCCGGGGGCCGGCCGGAAAGGTGCCGTGAATAATTCTCGATCCCGTTGCAAAACCCCATCTCCTGCAACATCTCGAGGTCGTACTCGGTCCGCATTTTCAGCCGCTGCGCCTCGAGCAACTTTCCGACCGATTCGAGCTGGATGATGCGCTGGTCGAGCTCGGTCCGGATGGAAGTCAGGGCGCGATTCAATTTATCCGCCGGAGTGACGAATTGTTTAGCCGGGAAAAAGGTCATCACGCCTAACGATTCGTGAGCGTGCCCGGTGAGCGGATCGAAGCGGGTGATGGCGTCGATCTCGTCGCCGAAAAATTCCAGCCGGACCGCTTCTTCATCGGCGGTCGCGGGGTAAACCTCGACGACGTCGCCCCGGACCCGGAATTTTCCCCTCACGAAATTCATGTCGTTACGCTCGTAGAGCATGTCGACGAGCCGGCTGAGGACGGCTTCGCGGGTGATCTGCTGCCCCCGTTTTACGGTCAGGAGCATGCGCAGGTAATCCTCCGGCGAAGTTACGCCGTAGATGCAGGAAACGCTTGCGACCACGATCGTGTCGCGCCGGGAAAGGAGCGCGCTCGTGGCGGAGAGCCGGAGCCTTTCGATCTCTTCGTTAATCGACGAATCTTTCTCGATGTAGGTGTCGGAGCGCGGGATGTAGGCCTCGGGCTGGTAGTAATCGAAATAGCTGACGAAATACTCGACCGCGTTGTGGGGGAAGAATTGCTTGAACTCGGAGTAGAGCTGGGCGGCGAGGGTCTTGTTGTGCGAGATGATGAGGGTCGGCCGGTCGAGCTCGCGGATGACATTGGCGACGGTGAAGGTCTTGCCCGAGCCGGTCACGCCGAGCAAGGTTTGGTGGCGGTTACCGGCCTCGGTCGATTTGAGGAGCTTGGCGATGGCCTGGCTCTGGTCGCCCCGCGGCTGGTAGCTGGATTCGAGCTGAAAGGGCATTAGCTGAAATATGCTCCATGCCGGCAGCCGCCACAATGGATCGCTCTTCAGCGGGCCCGCCTTCTGCTTTCAAGAGGGGATCATGAGAAAATCCCTCGCCATTCTCGTGGTCGTCCTCGCCCTGGCGAGCAACGCCGGCGCCGACACGTTTTTCGTCCCGAATCTCGGCGTCAACACCGTCTCGACCTATGACGACAACGGAAACCAGACCCCTTTTGGCAGTCCGTTTCTGAACGGCCCCGCTGGCATCGCGATCGATCGGAGCGGCAACCTTTTCATCTCGACGAACAGCAATACGATCGAGCGATTTTCCAGCTCCGGAGTGCATCTCGGCACCTTCGCCAGCGTCGGAGTGAACAATGCTCTGGGCCTGGCCTTCGATCGCAACGGCAATCTTTACGCAGCCAATTTCGCGGGCGGCACGGTGGAAAAATTCACCCCCGCGGGGGTCGGGACCGTTTTTGCCACGGTGGTGCGGCCGACCGGTCTCGCTTTTGACGCTGTGGGCAACCTGTACGTCGCGAACTTCGGGAATACGATCGAGCGCTTCTCACCGACAGGCGCGAGCCTCGGGACCTTTGCGGGGAGCGGCTTGAGCAATCCGGAAGGCCTCGCCTTTGACTCGTTAGGTAATCTTTACGCTGCCAACAGCGCCGCCAACACGGTCGCCAAGTTCTCGCCCGCCGGCGCCTATCTCGGGGTGGTCGCGATCGGCTTGAGCGCTCCGGTCGGTCTCGGCTTCGACAGCGCGCGCAATCTTTACGTGGTTAACTCCGGCAGCGCCTCGATAACAAAGATCGATGAAAGCGGGAGTGCGAACTTCTTCGCCGCGACGCAATTCAATCCCCAGTTCATCGCCATCCAAACGGCGCCCAACCTGGTCAACATCTCGACCCGCGCGCAGGTGCTCACGGGCGACAATGTGCTCGACGCCGGTTTCATCGTGACCGGTCCCGGGATCAAGACCGTCCTCATTCGCGGACTCGGGCCATCCCTGACGAGTGCCGGCGTGCCGGGGGCGCTGGCCGATCCGATCCTCGAGCTCTACAACGGCTCCGGCGCCGTCCTCGCGATCAACGACAACTGGACGGACACGCAGCAGACCGACATCGAGGACACCGGCGCCGCGCCCACCGTCGCGGCGGAGTCGGCCATCATTCGCGATCTGACCGCCGGCTCCTACACCGTGGTGGAGCGGGGAAAGAACGGCGGCACGGGCGTGGGCCTCGTGGAAATTTACGATCTCACGGCCGGCTTCGGGCCGGAGCTGGCTAACATCAGTACGCGTGGATTCGTCGGGAGCGGGAGCAACGTCATGATCGCGGGCTTCATCGTCTCGGGCCGGACGGGCGGAAGCAGCAGCGTGCTCGTGCGCGGGCTCGGGCCGTCGTTAGGCGCAGCCGGAGTGGCTGATCCGCTGGCCGATCCCACGCTCGAGCTGCACGACGGCAACGGCACCCTCCTGGCGACGAACGACAATTGGGCCACCACCCAGCGGGCGCTGATTGAAGGAACGGGCGCGGCGCCTGACGATCCCGCGGAAGCGGCCATCCTCGCCACTCTCCTCCCCGGCAATTACACCGCGATCGAAAGAGGCCACGCCGGCGGCACCGGCGTCGGGTTGATCGAAGTATACAATTTGCAGTAAGGCGGACGCCTCCGGCTTGTCCGCGCGGCGGGGCCGGGTAGCTTCATGGCCTTGAAGACGGCTGCGCTCATCTGCTTTATTCGTTAGGCCAATGATCGCACTGGCCTTCGTTCTGGGAGCCGGTCTGGGCACGCGGCTCCGCCCGTTGACGGATGATCTGCCCAAGCCGCTCGTCCCGATTTTTCAAAAGCCACTCATCACCTTTGCCCTCGACCACCTGATCGCGGCCGGGGTGAAGTCGTTCGTCATTAATACCCATCATTTGCCGGCGCAGTTTGAAGCGGTTTTTGCCGGGAGCAGTTATCGCGGGCGTCCGCTCCATCTCGTGCACGAGCCGATTCTGCTCGAAACCGGCGGCGGGATCAAGAATGCCGAAGCATTGTTAGGCGAGGCGCCTTTCCTGGTTTATAGCGGCGACATCCTGACCGACTTCGCGCTCGGGCCGTTGCTCGAGGAACATTTTCGGAGCGGGAATGACGTGACCCTGGCCCTGCGCGAGACCGGCCTGGCCAGGCAGGTGACCGTGCGCGATGGGCGCGTCCTCGATATCGGCGGGCGGCGCGGGCACCTCGGCGAGTATGACTACGCGAATGTCTCAGTCTGGAATCCCTCAGCCTTTGGCCGCTTCTCGTTAGGCAAGAAGATTTCCTTTGTTCCCATCCTGGTCGACTGGATTGCGGCAGGCGGAAAGATCGGCGGAGTCGTCTGCAACGACGGCGCGTGGTTCAATCTCGGCTCGCCCGCCCAATATCTCGAAACCCATCGCGCCATTGCCGAGCGCAACTGGCGCCCCGCTTACCTGCAACCGCCCGAATGGCCGCTGCGCATTGCGACCGACGTCGCGCTCGAAGCAGGCGCCGAAATTCGCGGCTGCACTTCGATTGGAGCCGGCTGCCGAATCGGGACCGGCGCGCTGGTGGAGGATTCGATTCTTTGGCCCGGTGCACAAATTGCTTCCGGCACCCGGCTGAAACGCTGTATTGTCCGCGCTCATCGCGCCGCGCAAGGCGTGCTCACCGACGGCGTTATCTAGATGATTCTTTCCGACACGCTTCTCCAGCAGACCCGCATCCGCTTCCCCGATTTCGGGCGGACGGAGGTGAAGATTTCACCGATGGCGAAGGGCGGCTCGGGCCGCAAATTTTACCGGATCGAAGCGCCGCCGGCACCGAACATAGTGCTCGTAAAATATGAGCGCGAGCAGGCGGAAAACGAGCACTACGTCGAGATCGCGGAGTTTCTCGCCGCGCATGGAATACGCGCGCCGAAGATTTATTTCCACGATCCGGCGGAAGGTTTGATCTGGCTGGAGGATCTCGGGGCGCACGATCTCTGGAGTCATCGCGAGGAGAGCTGGCCGGCGCGACGCGAACTCTACCAATCGGCCATCGAGGAAGTGGCGAAATTGCACGGCATTTCGGAGGCGGAGTCGGCTGAGATCCGGCGAAATGCGCCGGCCCAATTCGACGCCGAGCTTTATCTTTGGGAGCAGCACTACTTTTTGCACAACTGCCTGGGGCGCCATTTCGGTCTGGAGGAAAAGGAGCAGGAGACGCTCGCTGAGTTGCCGGCGCTCCACGAAATCGCGGCGCGCCTGGCAAGTTATCCACGCGTTCTCGTGCATCGCGATTTCCAATCGCAAAACATCATCCTGCGCGACGAGGAAGCCTATCTGATCGATTTCCAGGGAATGCGTCCGGGCCTGGCGGAATACGATCTGGCCTCGCTCCTCTACGATCCCTACGTGACCCTGAGCGCGGACGAGCGGGCGGAGTTGGGGGCGTTTTATCAAACGGTGGCGGGCGTGAAGGATCCGGCGTTCACGGAAAAGCTGCGGCTCTGCGCCCTGCAGCGACTGATGCAGGCGCTGGGGGCTTTCGGCTATCTCGGACTGGTCCGCGGGAACCCGGCGTTCCTCGAGCACATTCCCGCCGCGATGCAGTCGTTAGGCGAAATCGTGCGCGAGATCGAAGCGCTGGAGCCGTTGCGGCGCAAGCTCGCGGACGTTATCCCGGCGTAACCGATTTGCTTCCGGAGAGGACGGAGTGTTACTCCGTCGTTCGGTGCAGTCTGCACCGAACCGCGCGGCGGAGCGGCTCGCATAACACGGCTGCGGGCCGCCGGTTGCGCTGCGCGCAAAGGGCCTCGCCGCGGCGAGCGCGACGGAGTGACACTCCGTCCTCCCCGGAGAAGAGCCGCGCCGGATTTAGCGGACGAAGGGGTTCGCGCGCCTTTCGGCCCCGATCGTCGTGCTCGGCCCGTGGCCGGGCAGGACGACGACATTGTCGCCTAACGAATAAAGCTTTTCCCGAATGCCGGCGAAAAGCAGCTCGCCATCGCCGCCCGGCAGATCGAAGCGCCCGACGCCGCCCGCGAAGAGGACGTCCCCGCCGAAGAGGAGCGCATTTTCGCGTGAGAAAAAACAGAGGCTGCCCGGGCAATGCCCCGGTACTTCGAGGACCTCGAAATTCATCCCGAGAAATTCCCGCGCCGGCGTCGCCTCGATCAACAGGTCCGGCTCGACCGGCTCGATCTCGAAACCAAAGCCGTAGTCGCGAAAGAACTCCCGGCTCGAGATCATGGGCGCGCTTTCCGGATGAATTCCGACCGGACAACCGAAGCGCTGCTTGATTTTAGCGACATCGAGGATGTGGTCGATGTGGCCGTGGGTGAGAAGGAGGAGGCGCAGCTCGATCTTTTGCCGGACGAGCCAGTCGCAGGCGCCGTCCGGGGCGTCGAACAAAATCCAGCCTTCCGGCGCCTCGATCGCGTAGCAGTTCGTCTCGAAAATCCCTCCGGTGAACGTGTGGTAGTTGATCATGAAATTCTTTCTCCTGCTCCTGCTCCTAATCCTGCTCTTCTTGGATCAGGAGCAGGATTAGGAACGGAGCAAAATCTAGCACAGCCCCAAACCCGGGAACGGAAAATGCAGCAGGAAGCCGCGCTCGATCCGAATCTAAATTTGAATCTTCCCGCGCGCCGGTTGTCTCATCCATTCACTTTGCCA
>JBBQHV010000098.1:0-7101 GCA_038324295.1 Chthoniobacterales bacterium | reverse complement strand
GCAGGCGCGCCAGGAAGTGATGCAATTCGAGCCGATCACGCGTGGGCGTTTCGAGAAAAGCGAACCGACGATCGTGGAAGGTCAGGACCTCGACGTGCCGACCTACCTGCGCAAAAACGTGCGAGTGAAGTAGCGGTGACTTCAAGATGTCCGCCACTCCCGAATTTTTAAACATGTGCGTCAGCGAGGCACGGCATCTGGTAATTCCGTACTCGCTAGCACATGCTATTTCACACCGTGGCCGGGTGATGGGAGCGCCACATGATTTCTATCGGTACCCTGCGCGGTTTTCGCCAGTCTTCGCTCGAGAAGCGATCGAGGCTTTTACGCGACGCGGTGAAACGGTATTCGATCCGTTTTGCGGCGGTGGCACCACTTTGGTTGAAGCTATCTCGCTCGGGCGGCGCGCGGCTGGTATGGACGTGAGTTCACTCGCGGCATTCTTAGCCCGGACAAAGACGACGCCCCTTTCGGTTCACGACAAACGCGAAATTGTTGCGTGGATCGGTTTCGTCGGTTCCGAGCGGGTTTCCGGCGGATTGCCCGCCGCTTTATCCGAGGAAGATGCTGAATACTACCTTCGGAATCTGCCGCCAAACGCACAGACCTTCTTTAATTGGGTCACTGCTCTCATGATGTTCCTTCCTCGGGAGCGCCAGCGTCGTTTTGTTCGGATGCTGCTCCTTGGAGTCGGCCAATGGGGGCTTGATTGTAAGTCGAGCGTACCTTCGTGCGGTGAGTTCAAGACGGAATTCATTCGACGTTTACGCTCTGCCCTCGATGGATTCTTTAAATTTATCACGGACGCCGCACAGGCTAACGGCCTCCCCCGGTGTCGAATTGCATCACTCCGCAGAGTCATAAATCGTTCGTCTGAAGATTGCGATGACGAGCGGCGCATCCCGAGATCGTGGCTGCCGGCAAAGCTAGTCCTGACATCGCCACCATATCCGGGGGTCCATATGGTGTATCACCGTTGGCAGATTCTTGGTCGGAGAGAGACGCCCGCACCGTTTTGGCTCGCGAATCAGCGCGATGGTGCAGGCGAATCACACTATCTTCTTGGCCCGCGGGCCGAAACCAAACTTGCAACCTATTACGCGCGGCTGAAGTCCGTGTTCACCTCAACTCGGGGACTTCTGAACGATGAATCCATCGTGGTTCAGTTGGTGGCGTTTTCCGATCCGGCGTGGCAACTTCCTACCTATCTGCAGACGATGAGAGAAGCGGGCTTTCGAGAAGTGAAAGCGAACTGCGACAGCCAGGCTAAAGTTGCAGGGCGAATCTGGCGCGCTGTCCCGGGGCGGAAATGGTATGCAAACCGAAAAGGCGAACTGCCAGCGAGCAAGGAAGTGATGCTACTTCATCGACTAGCGTAGGCGCCCTTATGTCGCGTCGCCCGATGTCGTACTGGCGGCAATCTGCTCCTCATCGAGCGCACCGAGGGCATCAATCATTGGAAGGAGGAAGGGGGCGAATGCCTTGGTGACCTGGGCTACTTGCGATTCAATGCTTTCTCGCGGCGCACTGTCACCGTCGCCGTCGCCGTGATTCACTCTCCTATCAAGGCGTTCCTGATGAATCAATGCGAGCCCGCCCAACATCATGCCAAGTTCAAATCGCTTGCGGGCAACGCGGTCGCCTTCTCCAAGCTTCAACTCCGACTTCAGATAGCGTTGCAGGTGAACATTGTCTGTGTTGATGAAAAAGTCGTAGATGACCGCTGCTGAGTTCCCACTCGCATCAGACGCATTTACGCCACTGTCTTTGACGATAAGCGCCGTTTGTTGGTCAAACGGAGGTGATTGGTTCGCCCATTCTTCTTTCGGTACGGGTTTGCATATCGGTAGCTCGATTCCGCCGGCCGTTTCGCGCTCTTTACCGCTCTTGTCGTCAGCGGGCTTCCGTCGGTCTCCCGGCCTCTTGTCGGGATTCGGCGGAACTTCTTTATGGATAACTATAGCGAACGTGTTGATGAACGGTTCGGCTTGGGTCGCATCCGTAACCTCGGCGATAAATTCCAGCCGGTCTCCCACTTTGCAGCTAGCGGGGAATCGAATGCTCAAACTCGCTATTCCGTTTTGGAGGTTCGTGTTGCTGGCGAATTCCAAATCCTTCGCGGCCACATTCCCATTCTCTCTAACGAGCCAAAGATTGAAGTTCCCAGGATCAATCGAGCGCGTAAGGTAATCGTTCGCCGCATCGGTCTCAAACGCGATCCGACTTCGTGCGTGCAGATGGCCTTCGCGCTCCAATTGGGCTCCCGCGTCACGTCCCTTAAACTTGAAATAGGTAGGATACTGCTTTCCCTCATAAGGCTTTTCTTGCGTGCCGGTCGTTGTGGTCTTGAACGGGTTCGAGGCGCGATTGCCAAATTGGAAAAGGTTGGCCAGCGTCGGCGAATGCTTGAGCAGCGAATCGAGGATTTGTTCAAGCGGCTTCGAATCCTCGATGCGCGATTCGATTTCCTCACGGCGCCTTCGCTCGCGAAGTGCGCGGAGGCCGGGTTGGTTCCGCAGCAAGTCCTCCAATTCCTGGACGACCTCTTTGCGCAGTTCACCGTCGCGCAGCCGATCGCGACTGTTCATGAAAAGCAACTCCCGGCCACGAGGACTGATCTCGGTGCAATCCACGATAACGAGGATCGAATCGGCCAGATAAGACATCCCTACCTTCGTCCGGCGGAAAAAATCCGCAGTGAGGTAGCCGTGCGTCTGGCCATTCACGGTAAAAATGATGCCTTCGGTTCGGCGGTAAGTTTCCGCTTTGCCTTTCTTGAAGGCGAAGATGGTCGCCGCCATCGGTTCGCCCGCGCAATTGAATGGCGCAGAGGTGGGGAAATCCGCCTCGATATTGTCGGCGCGTCCACCTTCATCGAGACGTACGCTTAACCCGGTCAGCGTTGTTTCGTAGCTGCCGGCGTGACCGCCGTAGCCCGGACGGCATTCGTGAAGTCGGATTGGCAACGCGAGTTCCGGTAGCAGCAATTCGAGTCGGGCGAGCAAGCCGCTTTTGCGGAGAATGTGCGTCCGATGGCCTGGCAGTGAGTAATCGTAAAGTTTGATGAGGGTGCCCGACTCCGCTTCGCGGACGTAAGGCTGCGCGCCGTCGGGAAACAGCGGCATCTTCTCGGCGGCGAAGGTCATCACATGTCCCTTCTGCGGGACCTCGTCGGCACCAACCGGCGCGAGGAACGTGTAAGACGAACTGCGCCGGTTGCCCGATGGGTCTTCTCGCCGAACAACAGTGAATCCCCACTCATCATCGGTGGGATGCACAAAGTTTCCGTTGAGAATTCGGGGGCTGCGACGGCTAATGAGGAATTGAAGATTCCTCCTGCCGCAAAACTCCAGGACGCCGGTGCCGCCCATGTTGAATTTTCCCTGCACGAATGGAATGCGGAGTTTGTTCGACTTTTCCAGCGAGAGGAACGTGTCTGGGAATTTGCGCGGCGTCTGCCCTTCGCCCAAGTCCGCGATGCTTAAGCACGGGTCGCCGTCTTGTCCCTTCACGCCGGTCGCTGCGAGCGTAATGCCGCGCGCCACGTCACGGCGTTTCTCGTCCGGCCATGCGTGGACTTGTCCGCTGAACACGCTGCCCTGTAGCTGTCCTTCTTCGAAGAACCGTGCGACTGCCTCGCGGATAGTTCTCGGTGCTGCAGGCGATTCTGGTGTGATGCCGTGTGCCATGCACTCGTGCATCAATCGAGCATCCACAGAATTGACCAGCTTTTCTACAAGCGCCGCATCCGGTCTGTTCTGTTGATTTCCAATGGTGCTGAAATCGTTTTCGCGGTCGCCGTAAAGTCGCCAAACGCGCTTGTTCTCCCACAGTCCCGCTGCCCCCAAAACCTCGAACACAGCCGCTTCGCTATCTGCTCGCATGAGCGAAAGACATAATTCGCGTTTTTGTTCATTGTTCATCGGTGTCTCTCCAGGGGAACTGCTACTTCAACCACGCGATTTTGATCTCCTTCTCAAGCGACTTGAACTCCAGATCACCCGTCTGGAGCTCGGCTTTACGCTCCTTTGCGAGGGCGGCAGCGAATGCGTCCGCCAGGCTGATTTTGTAACGGGCTTTGAAATCCGCGGCGAGATCCGCGAGTGAGCGGGTGGCGGGATGAAACTCGATCGGGAGCGCGGGAAGCTCGGCAGCGATCTCATCCCAGCGGTCCTTGCCGTCTTTCCGAATGACGATGTATTTGACCTCGGCGTAATTCACTTCGGTCATGTGTAGCGGCTCGTCACGGAGGCCGGCACGTTCCAGCAAAGCAGCGATTCTTTCCTCACCCTCCTCGCCGCGGAGGAACGCGAGCAGTGCGAAGCTATCGAGAGCTGCGCGTGCTGCCCTCATACTTGGCTTCTTCCAAGGCTTTCTCTTCCGATGTGTGCTCAGCCCATTCTTCGGCGAAAGTCTTGCCGCCCGGCTTGCGCTTGAGAATCCCGCGCAAGCGCGAGATGGCGTGTTTCGTCACCGGCTTGAGTAGAATGCCCTCCGGAGTCGATTGGACGACGGCGCGTGTGCCATTCTCGATGTGAAACTCGCGCCGCAGCCGCGCGGGGATGACCACTTGCCCCTTGCTGGTAAACCAGACGGATGCCGGATCGGATTTCATACTTAATTTCAGAGTCTTACTTTTTCTGGAAGTGTGTCAACCGATTTTTGGTCAAACCTGCTCACACGCGAATTCTTCGGGCGACTCCGCTGACGTAATCCTTTATCAAGTCAAGCACCACCACGGTGACGTCGATAGCCTTGATCGCCGGCTCCGGTGGAAGAGATCGCCTCGGTAGTGCAACCCCCGCTGGCGAGAGAAGCGATTGTCGCGCCGGGCGCTGGGGGCGCGGCGCGACGGGAAGAGAAGGTCCACGCGCGCCAGGAAGTGATGCAATTCGAGCCGATCACGCGTGGGCGTTTCGAGAAAAGCGAACCGACGATCGTGGAAGGTCAGGACCTCGACGTGCCGACCTACCTGCGCAAAAACGTGCGGGTGAAGTAAGCGCTGCGGATCGAAGCCACGAGCGGTGATCGCGCCCGCCCGGTAGGCCTACAGTCGGGACCGATGGCGGCGCAAAAAATTCCGGGGAGGACGGGGTGTTACCCCGTCGACGGCCGGGAGTCTCCCGGCCGCCCGCCTGCAATCAGCGGCTTCGAACTTTCCGGAAGCGCCGTCACCCCTCACGCCTGTGCCCGGGAGACTCCCGGGCACGACGGGGTAACACCCCGTCCTCCCCGGAATCTTGCGGCAACGCGGTGCGCTATTCTTTTGCGCCGGGTTTACCTGCGCCATCGTCGAAGATCGCTTCGATTGTCCTTTTAAAACCGCCGCGGCGCCGGCTGCAACGGCGCGCCCTACTTTTTTTTCATCAAATCGAGGACCGCGCTGGTCATCGCGACCAGTCCGGTGCGAATCGTCGGCTCGGGGACGGGCGCGAATTTGCTCGAATGCAGGCTGGGGAGCGGCGGCGCGCCCGGCTTTTTCGCGGCCGCGATTTTTTCCGGGGCGACCGCGCCGACATGAAAATCAACCGCCGGGATCGAATGATCCGGGAGACTGAACTCGGAAAAATCTTCACCGCCCATCGTCGGGTCGACGATCTCCACGTTCTTCTCGCCTAACGAATTTTTCCAGACCCCGAGCAAACGCTGGGTCAGCTCCGGATTATTGTAAGTCGAAGGAGTGAACTCATCCCGGAGCACTTTGACATCCGGTAGCTTGTCCTGCGGCCAGCCGGCCGCCGTCGCGCAGCCCTTCGCGATTCGCTCGATCGCGCTCAGGACCTGCTCGCGCACTTCGCTTTTGTAGGAGCGCACGGTGAGCTGCATTTTCACCTCGTCCGGAATGATGTTGTGCTTCGTCCCGCCGTGGATCGAACCGACCGTCACGACCACCGGATCGATCGGATTGATTTCCCGGCTCGCGATCGTTTGCCACATGTTAATGATCTCGGCCGAGAGGACGACCGGATCCTTCGTCTTGTGCGGGTAGGCGCCGTGGCCGCCGACGCCGTGCACGGTCACGTCCACGGAATCGACGTTTGCGTAGGTGTATCCGGGGGTCACGCCGATGTGGCCGATCTCGAGCTGCGCGTTATCGTGGAAGCCGAGGGCGAAATCGGGTTTTGGGAAGCGCTTGTAGAGGCCGTCGTTCAACATCGCGCGAGCCCCGGTGCCGAGTTCTTCCGCCGGCTGGGCCACGAAGAGGATCGTGCCATGCCATTGATCCTTCAGCTTCGCGAGTGCGCGCGCGACCCCGATGAAAGTCGCGATGTGCACGTCGTGTCCGCAGGCGTGCATCACGTGCACTTCATCCCCCTTCGCGTTTTTTGTCGTGACCGTGCTGGCGTAGGGCAGGCCGGTTTCCTCCTGCACCGGCAACGCGTCCATATCCGTGCGGACGAGCACGACCGGGCCGTCGCCGTTCTTCATTACCCCGACGACGCCGTAGCCCGTCTCTTGCGGATCCTTGTATTTGCCGACGTGATCAGTCACCTCGCAGCCGGCTGCTTTCAATTCTTTCGCGACCAGCTCGGAGGTCCGCTTTTCTTCCGTCGAGAGCTCGGGATGACTGTGCACGTCCTTGTAAATCGAGAGGAGGGAAGGCAGTTCCTGGTCGGCCAGTTGCGCGGGTGTCTGGTCCGCCGCCGCGAAGGGAGTGAGGGCGAGAAAGAGCGGGAGCAGGAAGAAAAATTTCATCGGGCAGAGTAAAGCGGAAATCCTAACGAGCAACGCGATAGGCCTCAAACTGGAGACGCTTCGCCCTCTCCGAGCCCGCTTCCTGCCTCTCCGAGCTGTCGCCCTACGAGCAGAAGCCATAGGCATCCAGGCCGGAGGGTAACCTCTTCCGAGCCGGAGGCTGCGAAGCGCGGCTTTTGGGCGCGGCTCGGTCAGCGGTGCGCAACTCTCGCGCCGTCGTAGCGCAGGCATCTTGTCCGCCAGTCGGACGGACTCGTCCTGTGGCGAGCCTGTGGGGGCACCCGGCGGCGCGCCCCGTGAATAAAGCCCCCTAAAACCAAAAACCCGGCGAGGCCCCCGGGGGCCCCACACCCGAGACGGCGGTGGCCCCCCAAAGGGCGCCACCCCAAAAAAGTAAGAGGGAGG
>JBBQHV010000097.1:0-7148 GCA_038324295.1 Chthoniobacterales bacterium | reverse complement strand
CCAGGCGGCCATGAGGAGGGGAAAATTCCAGGGGATGATCTGCCCGGCCACGCCTAACGACTGCGGCTGCCGCCCGGGAAAAGCATACTGCAGTTTATCCGCCCAGCCGGCGTAGTAGAAGAAGTGCGCCGCGACCAGCGGCAGGTCGACGTCGCGGCTTTCCTTGATCGTTTTGCCGCCATCCATCGTCTCGAGGACCGCGAGTTCTCGTGACTTTTCCTGGATGAGGCGCGCGATGCGATAGAGATATTTGCCGCGCTCGCGCCCGGGCATTTTGCTCCACACTTTGGTGTGGGCGCGGCGCGCGGCCTTGACCGCGAGGTCGACGTCGTGGGCGTCGCCTTCCGCGATCTCGGCCAGCTTTCCTTCGGTCGCGGGGTTGATCGAATCGAAATGTTTGCCGGAGTGCGGTGCGCGGAATTTCCCGTCGATGAAAAGCTGATAGCGCGGTTTGATCTGGATGTAATCGCTCTGCTCCGGAGCGGGCGCGTAGGCCCAGCGCTCGCCAAAGTTCAAACGCCGTTCGTTAGGCAGGAGCGCGCCGCCGTTCCGGCTGAGGGCTTTCTCTTCGCGCAGCGCGAGGCCGGCAGCGGTGCGTTTCTTTTTGCGGGCCATGCGGTTCTTCTAGCCCGTCAGGCCGGCCGGCGCACGACAAAAATCTTTGGTTGCCCGCGACCAATTTCAACCCGGAGCCGCTGGGCAATCTCGCCAACCTGATCGACGCCCTAACGAACGGACTGCGCGCCTCTCGGCGAGCAGCCTTTCATCCCCGCCATGCTCGTCCCGTCGGGCGGGCTCGGCTTGCTCGCGGTCGGGCAGCGGCTGCTTGAAATGTTTTGATCCTTCGTTAGGCGGAGGAGTCGATTGCGGGCGGGCGACTTTGCGTAAGCTTCTTTATGAGCACCATTTTTTCTCTTCCGCTGCTTTCCCCTTCCCTCGCCGTGCACGATTGCGCGGCCGCCCTCACTTTTTACAAAGACGCCTTCGGCGCGGCCGAGCGCTATCGCCTGATCGACCCGGAGAGCGGCAAAATCGGGCACGCTGAGATGACGATCAACGGCGCGCTCGTCATGCTGGCGGACGAATATCCGCCCTTCAACCAAAGCCCGCGCACCCTCGGCGGGACGGCGATCAAGCTCGGCCTCATGAGCGAAAACGTGGAGGCGGATTTCGCCCGGGCGGTGCCGGCCGGGGCGGAAGTGTTGCGCCCCCTAACGAACGAATTTTACGGCCATCGCGCGGGCACTTTGCGCGATCCGTTCGGTCACGAATGGACCATCGCCCAGGAGATCGAAGCGCTCAGCCCCGAGGAAATGCAACGGCGCTGGGACGCGCTCGCGGCACCCTCTACGGAGGAGAAAAATACGGGTCGTTAGGCAGGGTCTCGCGCCTTGCCAGAGAGTAAAAGCTTGACGCAGAATGAAAAATCTGTGCCAAGTTAGCGACCTATGACACAAACTACTCTGCGGAAAGTAACACTGTCGACCATCGCCTTGCTGGCTTGCCTCGCGCTCAGCGCGCAGGCGGGAAGGCCAAATGTGTCGTCAGCTCGCCAAAAAAGCGGGTCCAGTAACCAGTCAATCAATCCGATCCACAAGCTGCTCTTTCCCGATTCGACCTACATGTTCGACGACGGCACGGCAGAAGATTCGGTCGGGTTTGGCAACGGGGCTCAAAACTTTGAATCGCTCTGGTTTAACCAGTTCGATGTCATTCCCGGTCAAACTGCAATCACCGCCGTCGAGGTCGCTTGGGGCACACCGTTGTTTCCTGACCCCTCTCTCAACGGCCAGCCGGTAACGGTCGCGGTCTGGAGTGATCCGAATGGTGATGGCAACCCCAGCGATGCAGTCCTCCTCGGGTCAGTGGCCGGCACGATTCAGAATGCCGGGACCGACACGTTCGTCACCTACACCTTCTCGCCGGCGATCAACCTTCCCGCGGGAGCGACCAGCTTCTTCGTCGGTGATAAGACGCAGATGAACAATGGACCTGAGCAGTTTCCGCAAGGTCTGGACGAAAACAGCACCCTCCATCGTCAAAGCTGGATCGCGGCCATGAGCAGCGGCGCCCCAGTCGATCTCAACAATCCGGGAAACAACGATTTCATCGGCCTCATCGATGACTTCGGACTTCCCGGCAACTGGCTGATCCGCGCCGACGCCACCACCGGCGGCCCGTTCTCGTTTGCCTTTGCCGTTTCGCGCAAGACTCACGGCGGCGCTGGAAAATTCGACGTCGCCCTTCCGGGGATCGATCCTCGTAAAGGTGCGGCCACCCTCGTCTTCACCTTCACCGATAGCGTCGCTTCGGTTGATAGCGTGAGCACGGACTGCGGCTCGGTCACCAACACCAAAGTCAGTGGCGCCACCTACAGCGTGGCTCTCGATAGCAGCAGCTGTGGCAACCAGAACGTCACCGTCACCCTCACCGGTGTTCATTCCACCGGCGGCGAGACCGTAGCCTCTGCCTCCGCCACCGTCGGCCTGCTCCTGGGCGATGTGAACGGCGACGGCACGGTTGATTCGGCCGATATCGACTCGATCAAGATGCACGTGCGCGAGCCCGTCACGAGCTCCAACTTCCGCAACGACGTCCAGCCCAACGGCACCATCAACATGCTCGATGCCCGGACGGTCCGGACGAATACCGGCGGCGGCCTCTAAGTCAGAAATCCAACCCGCGTATCCGGGAGCGTCCCACTCGCCCCGGATACCTCGGCAAAGAGCCACTCAGCGTTTTCGCTGAGTGGCTTTTTTTGCGTTCTCTGCCTAACGAACAGGAGGCGTAAAATGCTCCGCCGCAGGACCCTCCTTTAGATTTGGGAAATCACTTCCGGCTCGCCTCCAAAAATCTCCATAAATTAACCTTGACAAGCTTTTTCACACTGCCTAATCCGCTTCTTATGAACACCAGCACATTGCGGAAATTCAGCGTATTATCACTCGCGCTGCTCACGGCGTTCGCGGTCAACGCCCGGGCCCAGGCCCCCTTCCCAAACGCGTCCCACAATCACGGGACGAAAACCAGAAACCACGTCCTCGCCCCGCCGCCCGGAGCCCTCTGGTATAACGGCGACTTCGACTTCGTCGATGGCCTAACGAACGAGCAGGATACCTTCGCTTCCGGTTACGCGCACATCTATGACAACTTTGACGTGACAGATGGGGGCGGTTGGGACCTGACCTCGGTCTTTTCCCATGACCTCATCAGCACCACCGTTATCGGCGCCTCCTGGGAGATTCGGAGCGGCGTTTCCGGGGGCAACGGTGGCACGCTCGTCGCCAGCGGCAGCACCAGCTCCCCTTCGGTGGTCCCGACCGGCAATAACGCGTTCGGTTTCGACGAATTTGAAGTGAGTGTGCCGGTGGACGTCCACCTCGATCCGGGCACCTATTGGCTCAACGTGACGCCAATCGGCAACCTGGACGGTAATCGGTCCTTCAATTCGACCACCGATGGGACGAACTGCGTCGGCACGCCTTGCGGCAACGATGACACTGCGTTTCTGGATAGCGACTTGTTCGGCGCCGTCTTCGAACCGGTGGCCGATTTCGGAGCTCAATTCCATGATTTCTCGATGGGCGTCATCGGTAATGTCGGGGGCGGCCCGCTGGAATTGCGCAGCGTGGCTTCTCGGAAAACACACGGCGGCGCGGGTAAATTTGACGTCACTCTGCCGGGCGTCGATCCGCGCAAAGGCCCTGCGACCTTCGTCTTCACCTTCTCGAACAACCTCGACTCGGTCGATAGCTCGAGCACGAGCTGCGGGACGGTAACCCGGACGCTGCTCAGCGGCCGCACCTACAGCGTGATGCTCGATAGCAGCGCCTGCAATCAACAGAACGTCACCGTGACCTTAAGCGGCATCCACGACACCCTGGGCCAAACCCTCACCTCTGCCGAGGGGACCGCGGGCCTGCTCCTTGGCGATGTTGACGGCGACGGAACGGTGACCGCGGCGGACGAGGCATCCATTAACATGCACCTGAGAGAACCGGTCACGTCCTCGAACTTCCGTAACGACGTGCTCAACAACGGTCAGATCAACGCGATGGACAGGCGCACGACCAAGTCGCACAAGGGCGACGGTCTCTAAAGACCGGCGGTTTAATTACCCGCAGAGGTATTCGGGACCGTCCGATCCGGTCCTGAATATTTAAAAGGCCGTTCCGCGACTGATCGCGGAGCGGCTTTTTGCTTTCTCTTTCTCGCGAGACGGGCTCCCGCGGGGAAAATGGAGCCTTGGCGCGCACTCCGTTCCCGGCGAATAATCGGCCATGCTCTTTGTGGTCGGCACGCCGATTGGCAACCTCGACGATATCACCCTGCGCGCGCTCGAGGCACTCAAGGCGGCCGATCTCGTCGCCGCCGAAGACACTCGCCATTCGGGCAATCTGCTCCGGCATTTTCAGATCCGGAAACCCCTCCTCAGTTACCACGAGCATAACGAAGCGAGGCGCACCGCCGAACTGGCCGAACGCCTCGTGGCCGGGGAGACGGTCGCGTTGATCACCGATGCCGGCATGCCCGGTCTCTCGGACCCCGGGGCGCGTCTCATCCGGCACTGCATTGAACACCAGATCCCGTTTACGATCGTCCCGGGCGTCTCTGCGATCACGACCGCTCTCGTCGGGTCCGGCTTCGCCCTGGAACGATTTTGCTATCGGGGCTTCCTCCCGGTGAAAAGCGGGCAGCGCACACGCGAATTGACCGCTGCCGCCGAGCGCTCAGAGACGACCGTCTTCTTCGAGTCGCCCTATCGGATCAATAAAACCCTCGCCGCTTGCGCCGAGTTAATGCCGGATCGGTCGCTCTGCGTCGCGCGCGAGTTAACGAAAAAATTTGAAGAATTCCGGCGCGGCCGGGCGGCGGAATTGCTCGCGCATTACCAAGCGCATCCGGCCAGGGGCGAAATCACGCTGCTGATCGCGGGCACGAAGGATTGAGGCGCGGCGGCGGCGGCGCAAGTCTTGCCGGATTTCCGCTTGTCAAAACCGCCTCACTGTGTGACTTTCACCGACTTTTCCCAAGGCCATGGCATACGCAATTATCAAAACGGGCGGCAGACAATATCGGGTCGCAGAAGGTGACACGATCGACGTGGATCTGCTCGAGGGCGAAGCCGGCGCGAAAATGACTTTCGACGACGTGCTCATGCACGCCGACGGCGACAAATTAACCCATGGCAGCCCCTCCCTCTCTGGCGCGAGCGTCAGCGGCGAAGTCGTGGAGCAGCGCAAGGACAAGAAAGTCATCGCCTTCAAATATCGCCGCCGCAAAGGCTACCACCGCACCGTCGGCCACCGTCGCAAGCTCACCCGGGTCAAAATTACCGGCATCTCGCTCGGCGCGAAAAAGAAGGCCGCAAAAAGCGAAACCGCTGCCGCCGAATAATCCCGGCGAGTCGATCATCCATCAACTCTCAACCATCAACCTTCTTCACCCATGGCTCATAAAAAAGGACAAGGCAGCGTCAAGAACGGCCGCGACAGCGTCAGCAAACGGCTCGGCGTGAAAAAATTTGGCAGCGAATCGGTCGTCGCGGGCAACATCATCATTCGCCAGCGCGGAACGAAGTTTCTCCCCGGGAAAAACGTCGGCCTCGGCCGCGACTATACGATTGTCGCGCTCGTCGACGGCCAGGTCCGCTTTGATCGCGCCGGACGCCGCGTCAATGTCGTCCCGGCCGAAACCGCCCCGGCGAGCTAGCGGGACGGTATTGTAGGGCAAGCGCTTCGCTTGCCCAGTTTCAGATCCGGGGCAGGCGAAGCGCCCGCCCTACAATCGGGTCGTCAGGCACTCGTTAGGCTTTCCGCTTTTTGGGGCCGGGGCTGCTTTTCCCAATTGTTTCAGCGCGGCCCTTCGGGTATAACGAACTTCTCCATGAAATATCACACCTACGTCCTTTTCGGCGCCCCCGGCAGTGGCAAGGGAACGCAAGGTCGTTCCCTCGGCTCGATCCCGCGTTTCTACCATTGCGCCTGCGGAGACGTCTTCCGCACTCTCGATACCCGAACGAAGGTGGGCCACGCCTTTCTTGAATACTCCAGCAAAGGCGAGCTTGTGCCGGATGAGATCACAGTCGAGCTCTGGAAAGCCCATATCGACGCCGCGGTCGAAGCGCACGAGTTCAAGCCCGACATCGACGTCCTCGTCCTCGACGGCATTCCGCGCAATGTCGGCCAGGCCAAAATCATGGATTCCATGATCGATGTGCAGAAAGTTTTTCATCTCTCCTGTCCGAATCGCGACGCCCTTTTCACCCGGCTAAAAAAGCGCGCCTTAAAAGACAATCGCCTCGATGACGCCAACGAAGAGGTGATCAAGCGCCGCCTCGAGACCTACGAGACCGAATCCAAGCCGGTGCTCGAACATTATCGAGATCGGGTGCAGGTTATGGACGCGACCGAGTCGCCGGCCAGGGTGCTGTATCACATTTTAGGGACGGTCGCGGATGGGAACCATGAGCCAGCAGCAGTTTGAAAATTTCACCGCTTCCAGTCTTTATTGCGAAAAATGCAAAACCGCCATGCCGGTGCGGGAACGGCTCCTTCTCGTCCTCCCCGACCGCGAGTTGTATGATTATCTTTGCACCGGCTGCTCCTCGTCGGTCGGCCAGCGCGAAGTCACGGCCGGCGATAAATTAATGGCGCGCGCCGCGGCCCCGCGCCGCCCGCGTCGTGCGATCGCGCCGCGCGGGCTCGTGCCGTAAAAGGCGGCATGCGCATCGTCTTCATCGGCACGGGCGAGATCGGCCGGCCGACTTTGCGCGCGCTCCTCGCTTCGCCGCAACACGAGGTCGTGGGAGCCGTCACGCAGCCGGACAAGCCCGCCGGTCGTGCGCAACGCATCCAGCCTTCGCCGATCAAAACGGAGCTGGCCGCTCGCTCGCTTCCGATCTTGCAGCCAGCGCGGATTCGCGAGCCGGCGGCGATCGCGGAAATTCAAGCTCTCGCGCCGGACGTCATCGTGGTGATGGCTTACGGCCAGATATTGCCTCGCAGCGTGCTCGAGATTCCGCGGCTCGCCTGTCTCAACCTGCACGCTTCGCTCCTCCCCCGGCATCGCGGGGCGGCCCCGATCCAGGCCGCCATCGCGGCCGGCGACAAGGAGACCGGCATCACCGTCATGTTCATGGACGAGGG
>JBBQHV010000096.1:0-7165 GCA_038324295.1 Chthoniobacterales bacterium | reverse complement strand
TTCCTCCGGGGAGGACGGGGTGTTACCCCGTCGCACTTGGGCGAGTCTCGCCCAAGGCCTCTTGCGCGCCGCGCAACCGTGAGCCCGTTTTCGTGAGGGCCGGGCAGCTTCCGCCTAACGACTCGTTGACCAGATGCCTGGCGTGAAGCGAAGAGGCCGTGGGCGAAACTCGCCCACGCGCGACGGGGTAACACCCCGTCCTCCCCGGAAAGGTCGTAGGAGGGCGCTGTGATTGCGCCTAACGACTCAGTCCCGCAGGAGAAAAAGCGCGGCCGTCCCGAGAAAACCGAAGACGCAGATGAAGGCCGTGCTTTCGATGAAATAGGGATAAGCCATCAGAGCAATGCCGATGAACATCGGTTTCCAGAGGCTCAGCCGTTTGCCGTAGACGAAGCCGACGAAACCGATGCTGCTGAAAAGAAGGCCGGCGAACAGGTTTGGGCCGGAGAGCACAGGCATGATTTAGAGACAGCTATATCCGGGCCAGCGGAGACGGTCCGACTTCGAGTTCCCGGAGGCCGGCGTCACCGCCGCCGGCTACAACCGCAAACAAAGGGTTGACCACCCCGCGCGCCCAATGCCACGATGCACGCGCTTCTCATAAAATCGCAGCGCAGCAACCGGAAAACTTCATGGCCGCCAATCTCTTTCGCACCAAAAGCCCCGAACTGTTGATCCGCGAAGCGGAAGCGCCCGAGCGCAAAATGAAGCGTTCGCTTACCGCTTTCGATCTTACCTGCCTCGGGATCGGCGCGATCATCGGCGCGGGAATCTTTGCCCTCGCCGGCACCGCCGCGGCGGGGGAGTCGGCGCGGGTGGGCGAGTCGATTGTGAAAACGCCGGTGCTCAATTTCATCATCTCCTGGATCAACCACACCGACCTCGTCTTCGGACGGCCGGCGGCAGGTCCGGCGGTGGCGCTTTCCTTTGTCGTCGCGGCCATCGCCTGCGGGTTCGCGGCGCTTTGTTACAGCGAACTCGCATCGATGATCCCGGTTTCAGGGTCCGCCTACACTTACTCCTATGCGACCCTGGGAGAGATCATCGCCTGGATTATTGGCTGGGATTTGATCCTGGAATACGCGGTCGGCAACATGGCGGTGGCGGTCGGGTGGTCTGGATATTTTGTCCAGTTGCTCGGTAATTTGCCGTTCGGATTGCATCTCAAGTTTCCGCTTTGGCTGGTGAGCGATCACACTACCGCCGGCACCATCATCGCCAAGGGTGGCGCGGCGCTGAGTGATTATTCTTCCACCACTTTGCCCGTTATCATGGGGCATCCGATCGCGATCAACTTGCCCGCGTTCCTCATCGTCATGGCCGTGACCGTGCTTCTCGTCTATGGCATTCGCGAGAGCGCGACCGCGAACACGACCATCGTCATTATCAAGCTCGCGGTCGTGGTTTTCGTGATTGCCTTTGGCTCGTTCATGGTCAACCCGACCCACTGGCATCCCTTTATGCCGAGTGGTTTTAGCGGCGTCATGAGCGGAGCGGCGATCGTCTTTTTCGCCTTCATCGGCTTCGATGCCGTCTCGACCACGGCGGAAGAAACCAAAAATCCGAAGCGCGACGTGCCGATCGGGATGATCTCGAGCCTCATCATCTGCACCGTGCTCTACGTCCTGATGTCGTTAATCCTCACCGGGATGAAAAAATACACGACCTATCTCGGCGACTCCGCAGCGGTGGCCACGGCCTTCGCGGCCAAGCCCTGGGCGCAGGCGCTCATCAGCGCAGGGGCGCTCGCCGGCCTCACCTCCGTCCTGCTTGTCTTCCAACTCGGCCAGCCGCGCATTTTCATGGCGATGGCGCGCGACGGTTTGCTCCCGTCTTATTTCGCCCGCATCCATCCGCGCTTTCGCACGCCTTACATCACCACGATCTGGACCGGCCTTGTCGTCGGCGGGGTCGCCATGTTCACGGATATCGGTTCGTTAGCCGACCTCACAAATATCGGAACCCTCTTTGCTTTCGCTCTGGTCTGTGCCGGCGTCATCGTCCTGCGGCGGAAGGACCCCAGCCGGCCGCGGCCGTTTCGCGTTCCTTTCGTCCCGGTCTTTCCGATCCTCGGCGTGCTTTTCTGCGGCGCCCTCATGCTCAGCCTGCCGATTGAGACCTGGTTGCGTTTCTTCGCCTGGCTGATCATCGGCCTCCTGATTTATTTTTTCTACAGCATCCGCCATAGCCGGCTGCGTCTGGGGATCGACACCGGCGACACGGAAAGAGATTTCCCGCCGGTCGAGCCGTAGAAGGCACCTAACCTTGGAGTTGCCCGTGAGGTCCCCCGCTCCGCTCGGAATGACAGACTCGGTGAGATGATCTCTGGGGCCGTCTAAAAAGCCGTCAGAAGGCGGAAATTGTAGGGCAGCCTATTAGCGGGCGAGGATTTTGCCTAACGAGAGCTCCAAACCGGGCAAAAGCGCGCTCGTGAAGGTTTCGCTTTCGGAAACAAGCCGGACGGGACGCGCCGCATCCTCACGCAGGAGATAGATCGCGAGCTCGCGTTTCTCCGGGTCGATCAGCCAAAGTTCGTGCGTGCCGCAACGCGCATAGACTTCACGTTTCGGTCCGGCGTCGAGACGACGCGAACTCGGGGAAAGGATTTCCACGATCAATCGAGGCGGGCTGGTCGCGCCCCGTTCGTCGAGATAGTTGTGCTGATCTTTGGAGAAGAAACAGATGTCCGGTTGGAAGACGTCGATGTCACTCATGTAGACGTCGAAAGGGGCGTGGAAGAGTCGCCCAACTGGATGGTCGTCCAAATATGTTAAGAGGATCCATTCCAGGTTTTGCGAGATGATTTGGTGGTAGGTATTGGGGGCGGGAGCCATGTGAAATTCTCCATCGACGAGTTGAAAGCGCGGACCTGCATCTGGCAGGAGCAGGTAATCGTGCACGGTCATCGGCCGGTGTTTGACCTGGAGCATGGGAAGAGACTAGAACCGGCTTGGCTCGGCGGCAATCGTTAGGCCGCCGGCTTCAGATATTTGGCGAGAAACTTCTCCATCGCCCCGTAAAAATCGAAGCGGTTCTCCTCGTTGTGGAAGCCGTGGCCTTCGTTGTCTTTCACCATGTATTCGACATCCACGCCGCGTTTCTTCAGCGCCTCCACCATCTGATCCGACTCCGCCTTGTTCACCCGCGGATCGTGCGCGCCTTGCGCGACGAGGAGCGGCGTCTTGATCTTGTCGGCGTGCAGGACGGGTGAGACGGCTTCCATCATCGCCTTGTCTTTCTCCGGATCGCCCACCATCTCGTGGAACATGTCGAGGAACGGTTTCCAGTAGGGCGGGATCGTTTTCATGAAGGTAAACATGTTCGCCACGCCGACGTAATCGACCGCCGCGGCGTAGAGATCGGGAGTAAAGGTGACGCCGGCGAGGGTGGCGTAACCGCCGTAGCTCCCGCCGTAGATTGCGACCCGTTTCGGATCGGCGATCCCCTGCTTGATCAGCCATTGCACGCCGTCGGTAATGTCGTCCTGCATCTTCTGGCCCCATTGCTTGAAGGACGCTTCCCAGAACTTGCGCCCGTAGCCGGTCGAGCCGCGGAAGTTCATCTGCAAAACGGCGTAGCCGCGGTTGGCGAGGAACTGCACCTCGGGGTTGAAGCCCCAGGTGTCGCGCGCCCACGGTCCGCCATGCGGATTGATCACGACCGGGAGGTTCTTCGGCTCCCGCCCGAGCGGAAGAGTAAGATAGCCGTGAATCGTTAGGCCGTCGCGCGTTTGGTATTCGACCGGCTTCATCGGCGCCAGCTCCGCTTCCTTCAACCAGGGCGCGACCTCCACCAGTTTCGTCAGGCTGCCGCTCTTGGCGTCGAACAAATTGCGCGTCCCGGGCGAGCGATCGTTGCTCGCCATGACGATGAACTTGTCTTCCGCCTTGTCGTGCGCGACGACTTCGACCTCGTAGCCGGGCAATTTTTCCTCGAGCGTTTTGTACATCTGCTCGCTTTGCGGATCGAAAAATTTCCGGTCCGTCTTCCAGGTCGTGAAGGTGGCGAAGGTCACGACCTTGCGCTTCTTCGAATAGGCAAGCGCGTCCACATCGACCTCCGGGTTCTCGTAGAGTTTCTCCAGCTCCTTGCCCGTGGCCGGGTCAATCGTCACGACGGCCTGTTTGTCGCGGCCGATGTTGGAGACCGCATAGATATTCTTGTTATCGAAAGTGTAGAACTGCGGGCTGACCTGCTCGCGGAAGTTCGTCGTCAGGACTTTCTTGAAAGGCGTCTTCTCGTCCGGTCGGGTGAGCAGGCTGGCGTTCACTCCATCCGTCTCGGTCGCGGCCCGAATCACTCCGGCGTGATCGGTGATCCAGCGGTCCACTTTACCAGGGTTTTGCGCCACCATTTTCATCTCGCCAGTCGCGACATTGAGCCGGAAAGCATCGAACAATTCTGGATTGCGCTTGTTCAAGGTGATGAGGATGTCGGTCTCGGAGACGTCCTGCAGGTCGTCGATGATGTCGCTCCGCACTTTCGGAAACGGCGTCAGGTCTTTCACCTCGCCGCTTTTCAGGTCGACGCGCTTGAGGTGGAAATTCTCGTCGCCTTTGTCGTCCATCGCATAGACGAGGAACTTGTTTCCCTTCCAGGCGTAGTTGCGAATGTCGCGCTCCTTCTCACTCGTCACGCGCTTTGCTTCGCCA
Organism: Chthoniobacterales bacterium; assembly: GCA_038324295.1. Taxonomy (GTDB): domain Bacteria; phylum Verrucomicrobiota; class Verrucomicrobiia; order Chthoniobacterales; family UBA10450; genus Palsa-1392. The sequence continues at coordinate 2,513 of JBBQHV010000096.1, read as the reverse complement.
CCCGCGGTCGGACGAACGAAGATGTTCATGCGCGATTCCCACGGCTGAAGGAAGGAAAGGGTCTGGCCGTCGGGCGAAAGATCGTAGCCGCGACTAACCGGGTTTTTGAAAAAGTCGCGCAACGGAATCTTCGCCGGGACCGCGGCGGTTTCTCCCTTCGGAGCGGGAGCGGACGGGGCGGGCGATTCTTGAGCAAAGGCGCTCCCGAGAAGAGGCGCGCCGAGAAGGAAGATGAGGATGAGCTTCATGGATTTATTTCTTATGTGATGCGATGGGAGCCGCGTTTGGATTCAACGGTTTCGTTGTAGCCGGGGGCGGTGACCCCGGCCGCGTTGGCCGTGGCCGCACGCAAGACCAGCCGGGGTCAACGCCCCCGGCTACAACAACGCCTTTCCGTTAGGCCGCTTCAATTTCGGCACAAGCTCCTTGATGAAGTCCTCGGTCATCGCGGCGGTCGCGTCTTCGGAGCGCCCGTTCCGCGCCCAGCCCTGGGTGACGACCGACGCGACCGTGACGTAGGCCCAGCGCTGATTGTAGCCGTGCAAAATCCGATCGCGCAGATCCATCCCGGTCCGCTCCAGGTGCGACGGCGTCATCTCCTGGTAGCCCACGAACCAGTAATAATCCAGGCCGTGCAGCCGCCCGGCCGCGCTCCCATCTTTCTGCTCGATCATCCGGACATCGCGCAGCTTCGTGACCGCGAGTTTTTCCCCGTCCGCTATCGACAGGTCGCGCCCCTCGCTCGATTGCAGGCTCCAGCCTTGCGCGGGGAGACAACGTTCCGGGCGATGGATGCTGTTCGTCATATCGTCGCCGGAAAGCACGATCGAGACGAAAATTTTGTCGCCCTCGAGGCTGGTGTAAGTCTTGCGCGCGAAACGCGTGTCGGGGGCGAGCACCTCCCGCTCCCGCTCAGTCACAGCGGCGTCTTCGCCGATCCAGTTACCGACAAAGATCGGCAGCGCCATCTGGATTCCGGCCGGGCTCCTTTCCGTCGAATGCGGCAGGAAAGCCACCGTGCTCAAGCCGGCCAGAAGGACAAGCGCGACGACGAGGAGCCGTTTAGTAATCATAGGAAACTGTCTCCTTCGCGGCGCCCGCCTGCTTCAGAGTGCCGAAGCGCAGGTTGAGCAATTTTCCAAACAAGAGCATCGCTGCGATCGCGAAGGGGAACGAGAGATAACCCGAGATCGCGTGGAAAGGACCGCCCGCGGTCGCCTGTCCAAACAAACGCGCCACCACCATGATGGAGACAAGCCGGCCGGCGTTTCCGATGATCGCGAAAAGAATCGCGGCCGCGAAGATGAGAAGTTTTCTCCAAAGCCGATCCTGCGTGAAATGGCCGTAGATGGCGGAGAGCATCGCGATCGCCATGAGCGAGCGGATCCCGCTGCAGCCTTCATCGATTTGGAAATGGAACGCTTCGTTCGAGGCGTTGATCGTGGTGCCGAGGCTGTAAACGTGAATCCCGATGAAGTTGCAGATCGCGGTCGCCGCGCCCGTCTCGATGAATTGCAGATTCGAAGTCGCCTGGGCGAGAAAGTTCAACGGCACCATGAAGAAGAGAAACGCGATCGGGAAAAGAAGGAGACGCCCGACGCTGCGGCCCCAGAGATAAAGCACGGTGCCGAAAAGCAAAAACGGCAGCGCGGTGAGGGCGAGGCGCGCCTGCAAAGTGCGCGCCGCGGCGAAATAAAGAAACAACCCGAAGCCGATAAAAAGCCAGCCACAGCGCGAGCTACCGATAGGAGCGGCGCGCAGTTCATCGCGACTGTGCCAGATGAGAAACGCCACAATCAGCGGGATGAACTTGGCGTGCTCGTAGTTCGTCTCCGGATTCCACGCCTGCCAGGCCCAATGAAAAGTCGAGAGCCGCTCACCCGAAAACAGCGGCATGAACCCGAAGAAGTAAACCAGAATGGCGAGGACCGCTGCGCCCAGGAAAGTCGGGAGCGGATGCGTGCGCATCCAGCCGAAGGAGTCGGTCCACGCGTAAGTCGCGGGGGGGCGCGCCGCTGGCGATTCGCTTTCCATTCGGCGTTGAGGGTATAGCGTTTGCCAGCGTGACGCAATCGACCCGGACCTTCGATCTGCTCGGCACTCCCCTCCTCGCCACGACCTATGAAGAGCTGATCGCCCGCTGCCACGAGCTGGCCCGGCGCGGTGGTACTTACGCGATCGACCTGACGAATACCCACATCGTGACTTTGCGGAGGCAGGACGCACGCTTTCGCGAAATCACGAGCCGCTTCGACTATTTCGTGCCCGACGGAATGCCCCTCATCTGGTGCCTGAACGCGCGCGGCGCCGGGCTGCGCGACCGGGTTTATGGACCGACGTTCATGAGAAAGTGTCTGGAGGCGAGTCCGGCGCCCTGGACGCATTACTTGTTAGGCGGCTCGGGTGAATGCCTGGCCGCTTTGCGGTGGCGCTTCGCGAATCTCCAAATCGTGGGCGCGCACAACGGCTATTTTTCGCCTAACGACGAGCCGGCCATCCTGGAGGAGATCAAC
>JBBQHV010000095.1:0-7192 GCA_038324295.1 Chthoniobacterales bacterium | reverse complement strand
AGTATTGCGACCCAGCGCCGGCCCTGCCGCCGGGCCGTCCCCGCGCGATAGCGCAAGGCGATGGAGAGAAGGACCACGCCGCCGAACGCTACCACCACAAGAAGGAGCAGGGCGATGAGAAGCAGGGGCACCGCAAAGCGTAATTCACCGCGCGCGCGTGGGCGAGGTTGTTTCCTCTTTCCGCGGCATGCGCTATCGAGAGCGCGCCATTAACAGGCGATCCAGCTCGACCTGCGTAAGGGCTTGCCTGGATTCCGGACCTGGCCCAATCGAACAGGGCCTCCTCGCTCCAGATCCTAACGATCGCTGGGATGGCTGTTACTCGTCATGGGCAATCCGCCGCCGCCCATCGCGCCGTACACCTGGCCGGTGGCGTAGCTCGCGTCGCTCGCCCGGCTGATCGGATTCTCCTGATTCATCTTGAGGACAACGGTTCGGCCTCATGAGGTGGCGGTGCGCGAGGTCCTGTCCGATGTGCAACATGATCGCCTTCGGGCAGCCCTTTGGATGTAGAGCAACGCAGCGAAGAGGACGACCCTTCAAAACCGGCTATTCTGAGCCATGCGCGTGCTGATCGCGGACGACGAAAAAGGAGTCGGGATCACTCTCGCCGCACTCGTGCAGCGCTGCGGTCACGAGGTGCTCCAGGTCGTCGGCTCGGGCTGGGAAGCGATCCAGGCCTACAGCCGGCTCAAACCCGATGTCGTCCTGATGGATTTTGCCATGCCGCGACTGAACGGCGCGACCGCCTCCCGGATGATTCTCTCGAAAGATCCGGAAGCGAAAATCATCCTCGTCTCCGGCGCCGCGCCCGCCGATCGGCTCGCGGATACCGGCGTGGTGGCGATCCTTTCGAAACCGGTCGACCTCGATAAACTCTACGGCGCGCTTTACGACGCCGCGCCGCCCCGGACATGGCGGACGGAGCCGACCTAGACTAACGAACAGAGGACACGCCCGGATAACCGGCCCCGACCTGCCTAACGACTGGTCAAAGACAAGGCCGATCCGCGTGCTCGACGGCGAGCTGGCGGACGAGTAAGGATTCACGGGGAATGGCCACCGGTTCTTCTCCGCCCGCGGACGCGCATAAGTTCGGCACCTTCGGCGGCGTCTTCACGCCGAGCACGCTCACCATTCTGGGCGTCATCATGTTCCTCCGCTTCGGCCTCGTCGTGGGCGAGGCGGGTGTGATCCAGGCCCTCATCATCGTGCTCGTGGCGAAGGTGATCACAACCCTGACCGCGCTCTCGGTCTCTGGGCTGGCGACGAACACGCGAGTGCGGGGCGGCGGCGCCTATTATCTCATTAGCCGCAGTCTCGGGGTCGAGTTTGGGGGCGCCATCGGGGTGGTGTTCTTCCTCGCCCAAGCCGTTTCGGTCGCGCTCTACGTGATCGGGTTTACGGAGGCGTTTTTGAATTTGTTCCCGGACCTCGGGCTTTCCGGTCGCGCCGTCGGAACGATCGTTAACGTGGTCATTTTCGCCTGCGTCTATATCGGCGCCGGATGGACGATCAAAGTGCAATACGGAATCCTCGGCATCCTCGCGCTCGCCCTTGGCTCATTTTTCGCGGGGGCGATTCCGGCGGCCTCGGAGGCGACGCTCCGCGCCAACCTCCATCCGGCCTATCCGGCGGGGAGCGGGTTCTTCGTCATGTTCGCGCTCTTCTTTCCCGCCGTGACCGGGATCATGGCGGGCGTAAACATGTCGGGCGATTTGCGGAACCCGGCCAAATCGATCCCGCGCGGAACGCTCGCCGCGATCGGGTTCACCGCGCTGGTTTACGTGACGATGGCGCTCCTCTTCGGCGCGGCCACTCCGCGGAATGCGCTCCTCGAGAAACCGCTCGTCATTCTCGACGTGGCGCGCTCGCCCTGGCTGATCAACGCCGGCATTTTCGCCGCCACCCTTTCCTCCGCGCTCGGCAGCATGATGGGCGCGCCGCGCATTCTCCAGGCTCTCGCGCGCGATGATATTTTCCCGCGGCTCCGTCCGCTCGCGCGCGGGAGCGGCGTGAGCAACGAGCCGCGCCGCGCCACCATCGTTACTCTGGTCATCGCGCAGGTCGCGATCATGCTCGGCGACCTGAACGCGATCGCGCCGATCATCACGATGTTTTTCATGGTCACCTACGGGACGATCAACCTGGCCTGTTTTTATGAATCGAAGACGCGCAACCCGAGTTATCGGCCCTCCTTCAAGCTGAGTCATTGGTCCACCGCCCTGCTCGGCGCGGTCGGTTGCCTGATCGCGATGCTCCTGCTCGATCCGCTTTGGGCGGCGGTCGGTGTGGCTGCGATGGCGCTCTTGATCTGGTGGATCGGGCGCAAGGAAATCCGGGCCGCCTGGGGTGATGTGCGCAGCGGCACCGCCTTCGAGCAGGCGCGGCGCGCGCTCCTCAAGCTCGAGGAAACGCGCTATCACCCGAAGAATTGGCGGCCCATCGTGCTCGCGCTGAGCGGCGGCGCCTGGCGACGCAATCATGTCGCGCAATACGGTTCGTGGCTGACCGCGGGCCGCGGCATCCTTATTCTGGCGCAGATATTGGATGATTCCGGCAAGGAATCCCTCGGCCGCCGCGACCAGGAGGAAGACAAGCTGCGCAAATTTATCGCAGGGGAAGAGCTTCAGGCTTTTCCCGCGGTCGTGGTCGAGCCCGACCTCACGCTCGGAGTCGAGTCACTCATGGAATGCTGTGGGATCGGCGGTATCCGGCCGAATACCGTCCTCCTTGGCTGGGCGGAAAACCCGGAAAGGCGCGGGCGTTTTTGTCAGGTCCTCCGCCGCATCGGCGAGCTGGAGCGGAGTGCGTTGATCGTGTATTGCCCGGGCGAAGAAAAACGGCTCCTGGAAGCGCCGCACGGCTCGATCGACATCTGGTGGAAAGGCGGCCGGAACGGCGCACTCATGCTCCTGCTCGCGCATATGCTGAAGCAGAATCCCGAATGGCGGAATCATCCCATCCGGCTCGTCTTCGCCGTCTCCGGCGAGGAGAACGCGGCGAGGGCGCGCGAACAATTAAGCAAGCTGACGGAAGCGGCCCGGGTCAAAGCCGAGATCCAGATCGTCTCCGGAAGAGACCCGGTCGCCGATCTGCAGCGCTCTTCGCAGGCGGCCGCCCTCGTCCTGACTGGGTTCGAGCCGCCTAACGAATCCGATGAATTGGGCGCGCTCGAGCGGATGAGGGCCGAGATCGGCGAAATGCGGCAGGTGATCCTGGTTTACAGCGCGGGCGGACACTCACTCATTGCCTGAACCCGGCCGGCTCGCAGTCCAATCCCATTCTTCACCGCCGCGCCTGACAAGCGCGTCGACGTCGCCGCTCAAGAGGAAGCGATCGGCGACGAGTTTGTTAGCGGCGGCGCGGAATTTTTTCAGATAATCTTCGCGCGAAGGATAACGCCCGGCGATCGGGGTTCGCGGGTCGCCGCCGGCTTCGGCCCTGGTTTTCGGAAAGGGCAGGTCGGAGCCGATAAAGCTGACGCGCTCGTCAGGCATTCCCGTCTTTGCATCGCGCAGGTTCCAGCCGGTGTAGGTGGCGAGCGGGACTTCGAGTTCCGGGAGGCGCACACCGCCGAGGTCGTTTCCGCTCTCATCCACTTGCGGGACGAAAACCGGAAACGGCTGGCCGACGCCGGGCGGTTGCTTGGTGATGATTCGGTTTTTCCATTGCGGACCGAAGTCGAGGTGAAAAGCCTGCTGCACGCGCTCGGGCGGATGAACCTTTGGGATTTTCGGAAACTTCAGCTCGTCACGCCTAACGAGAGTTTTATCCGACAATTTTGGATAACGGCTCGCCGGCGGCGCCTTGTCATCGCGCACCCAGTCATCCATCGCGACGAAGAGCGACCGCCAGAAATAAGAGACCGGATTCGGGTTCGGCAGGTTCTGCCCGAGCAAAACGCCTTTCGCATCGTGCTCCGGCGGGAACGTGGCGGAGAAATGCTGCAAGCCGGCGAGGAAATAAATCCGCACCTTATCGAGCAGCGGCAGGTCGCGCTTTCCATCGGGTGAAGTGTGAATGAGCGAGGCAGCGCGCGACCAGTATTCGTAGGATGTGTTGCTGTAGAAAATTCTTGGCACCACCTGCGCGGCAACCGCGCGATCGAGCAGACCGGCGGTCCGCCCGGTAACCGGATCGGTCGTCGGGACGTCGGCGAAAGGAAAAATATCGGTTGGATAAAAGAAGGTGTTGGTCGGCTGCGCGTCGCGGGAAGGCTGGGCGAAGCGATGATTGAAACTGCCCCGGCCCGCGCCCGCCACGTGGATCATCATGCCGTCGAGCGCGATCTTGCCGTCTTGATCGGCATTGAATCCGTCGAAGAGAAACTGGCGCAAAAAACGGCCGGATTGCGAAATGCCCATCGCGTAAACCCGCTTCACCGGCGCGACGTCATTGCGCTCGCTCTTGAGGTAGGACGCAAAATCGCGCACCGCCGCGAGACCGAGCCCGACCACGACGGGGTCCTGCGCGCGGTAGACGACTTCGTAGATTTTGCCCGGCTCAAATCCGCTCGTTAGGCGGATGGCGCGCAGACCCGGCCCGATTTTCGGCGCTTCGACAAACTGCCAGTCCTCGCGCGGGATGGTGCGGCGCGCACCCATCGGCGCGTCGCGCACGGTCAGCGCGTTGGCCGGATCAGCGGGATCGGAGCAGGCGTATTCCGTCCCGCCGATCGATCCGGTGATGACGTGTCCGAGCGGGTGCTCGGTCATTTTCTCGCTCACGAAAAAGTCGGAACGCACGAGGCCGGTGATCGGTTGGCCGGCCGCCCCTTTCGCAACCGGCGCGTCGAGGCGCATGAGTCCCGGTTCGTTGCGCACATCCCATTGCCAACCCAGCCATATCAGGGTCGTGCCCCGACGCATGAGAAAGCCGTCGCCGAATTCCCCCGCGGTCGAAGGATCGAGCGAGCTTTTCGCGTCTTGAATAACGCGCAACATCCCTTTGCCACCGCGGTTCGGGATTTCCATCAGGGCCGAGCCGCTCGCGTGCGCCGCGTCTTTCGGTTTGAGAACGTAAAGATCGGCCGCGAACTCCACCTCACCCGCGGCGTTCCGCGGTGCCTTGTCGAGATCAACGATATTCTTGTTTGGCGCTGCCTCCGGCTTGACCGCGTAGTGGACTTTGCCGATCAACTTCTCATAGCCGCCGGCGTCACCGAATGCTTTTCCCGCGAGCACATCGGCGCGGGAAAGAACTTCCACGCGCTCGACACGTGCCTCGGCGTTCGCGGCGATCAACCCCGCGCAGAGAAAAACGAAGAAGCGTCTCATCGGAAGGTAGGATACTTGTCGTCCGGTTGCCGGGGGTCGAGGCATTTTCGCCGGGCCGAGTCGAGGACCGCGGCAGAGTTCTTTCTCTCAGCCGGCCTCCGGGCTAGACTCTCACGCGTGCAGGCAACGAAGTTTGAGTTTGAGCGGCGCTTCTGGATCATCGCGGCCTTCTACGCGGTTGGCTTCTGGCTTTTCCAATTCGATCCGGTGAGCGCGTTTGTAGCGATGCGTCGTCTGCTCGCGTCGTCGGCCAGCGGAGACGCGGCGAACAACGCTAGCCGGCTCATCATCGCGGGCGGTGCACTTCTCGTTTTCCTCGCGGCCGGTTTACGGACGTGGGGCGCAGCCTATCTCCGGACCGATGTTGTGCATGATTCGGGTCAGCATTCCGATCGACTCGTGGCAGACGGGCCCTACCGTTATGTCCGCAATCCACTCTATCTCGCCAATCTTCCGATGGCGGCGGGGATCGGATTGCTGGCCAGCCGGCTCGGCTTCGTCTTTCTCGTGGTGGCCAACTGGGTATTCGTTTACCGGCTGATATTTCGCGAGGAAGCTGCGCTGCGAGAGAGTCAGGGCGAATCCTACCGCGCTTACTTTGACACCGTGCCACGTTTCTGGCCATCGCTTCGGCCGCGCGTCCCTTCGAGCGGACGAGCGCCGCAGTGGGGTCAGGCGTTTGTCGGGGAAAGTTTCGTCTGGCTTTTCGGACTGGCGGAACTTTCTCTCGCGCTCACTCTTAACACGATGCTGATGGCGATTGTCTTTGTCGTCGGCTTCGTCGCTCACTTCATCGTCATGGGGCGAGTCCGGCGGCACGCCGCAAAGCGTTAGGCAACCGGGTCGCGCTCGTGCGGGCGAACTACTTCGCCGCGGCAGCCTTGGCGGCGGCGCGCTGGTTCCATTCGGCGCGCAGCACTTCCATCTCCGCGCCCAGGGCGGTCAGGCGCGCGAGGTTGCCCTTATATTTTTTCGTGGCGCCGATGACTTTGCGGCTCACCGCCCCCTGGCTGACGAGCCCTTGCAGCTTCTCGTAGGCGCGGAGGCGAAGCATTTCCTCCCCGCCACTGGCCGCGTTCCGCTCCCGCAGATTGAGCAGGATGATGTCGAACAACGGCTTGAATTCGTAGGAGGCCCTGGAGGAAAGGACGGCGACCAGTTCTTCGGTGATGTTATCGGGGGCACGACGGGAAAAAGAGACGCCTGATGGTTTTGCCATCGCGGACTATAGCCCAAAATGTCGAAATAGCGACCCGCGAGGGTTCCCTCGGGAGAATTGGGAGTTTCTGTCGGCTTATTCGCGGAGTTAGGTCCGACGAGGCGCGTGTCGGAATGGCGCAGAAAAGTGAAAGCGGTTGCAAGAGCATGGAGAGCGGAGCGCCTGCGACGACGCCGGTCTCGCAGGAGCTCGACCCTCCAATAGGCAAATTTTGGGATGCCTGCTGGGTCCTGACCTCGCCTACCGATGTCGCCAATCGGCATCGCTCGGTGACAGGCCGAGGGAGTCGCCGTCAGTCGTGACGCCAAGCCCGAGCACGGTTCGATTCACGTAGGCGAAATAGCTGACCACCTGATTGATCTCGAGAATTTCTCCATCACTCAGCCCGCTCTCGCGCAGCGCGACGACGGCCGCTTCCATGACCTGGCTGGGTGCGAGCGTCAGCTGGCAGGCATAGTCGAGCATTGCCTCTTCGCGCTGGTCGAAGACGCCCTCGCGCGTCCCGTTTTCCAAAGCGGTCCGAATCGCGGCGGCGCGTTCCTCATCCTGCAAAAGCCGGCGCAGACCAGCAAAGTGATGCTCCACGCAATAAGCGCAGCCGTTAAGCAGACTGACATATAAGCCGAGGGTCTCGAGGAGCCATTTCGGCAAAGTGTTGCCGGAATGGTGGAGCACATTCTTGTAGAGCGCCATG